>PGTJ01000058.1 GCA_002794515.1 Phototrophicales bacterium | reverse complement strand
GGTCTGATAGGCGAGTGTTTTCAGCAATACAAAGTATTTATCATTGATACTTGTCCTTTACCTGTTTGTCGGTATTCCCGCGCAAAGCGGTGTCAAAAAGTACGTGGAAAACCGTATTTTGGGTATTGTGCTAGTCATAAAACTCGCTATTTTGCTTTCAATTGCATTTAGTATGTGATAGTCAGGGTGTGCCAGTGGCTTTTGAGATGCTTCCCGCCAGTTGGGATGAATTATATGCTGTTCAACACTTGTTAGCCGATTTACCTGAACACGCGCAAGTCGTTGCCGACAAAGGCTATATTTGTGACCGTGACTGGGGATTAGCCTATTATTATAGTGATGTGACTATCCATACGGAATATCGCAACAATATGGGCGGGAAACCCAATTTATTGGTCAAACAACATCATAAAACGATTGAAACTGTATTTAGCCAACTCGAAAAGATGGGTATTCAACGCCTTCATACCCGCACATTGAATGGCTTTTATCTCAAAGTGATGGCTTCGCTCTCTGCTCTTGCCTTTACCAACTTGATTGACTAGCAATCAAGGTTTCAAATTGTCTTGATTGCTATTTAGCGCCAGATGCTCAAAGCGTCTGGCTAAACACATCAAGCGCACTAAAGGCGCTAAAATCCATGATGAAAATAGACCTTTGTCTTGCCTAACTGGGCAAAAATCAGCCCCTTTAGTGGGCTTCAAAGGCGAATAGTCTGTGGCTTTGAGCCACAGGCGGGGCAAAACAACGCAACTAGCAATCAAGGTTTCAAATTTTGTGATTAATAACATTATATAATAATAAACTTTACACACGTAGGAAAAAAGGTGTAATTTTCGCCACATCAAGCAACGCATTGGGCGTTTATGTGTTAGAATAGATATGAACAGATAGGCACAACATGAAGCAAGGAGCAACATCATGTTAGATGAACTGCGTAGAGCTGGCGAGGATGATGATTTTTCGTTTGGCGAAGATGATGATGATTATGATTATGGCAGTGATGTGCGCGAAGGCGAACAAAAATTATTTTTAGGCATGACACCGCTTGAACGCATGTTTATTTCGATGTTTTTATTTATGAATGTCGCTGTGTTGGGCATCGCCCTGCTCTTGGCAACTGGGCGACTGGGCTAAATATCCACCTGTACGGACGACATGGTCACTGTCCCAATACAGATATACAGGACGCGCAAAAACGCATCCGTACAGGTGTGACACATATTTTATGGCACAAGAATTAAGGTCTGTGTCGCCACTGATTCGACCGCCTCTCGACTAAATACCATTGGGCGGTATTGAATGTTGATCCACGGTTGGATCATGTCATCGTAATTGGCACTATTGGGATGTCCACTTTGACCTGTGGTGTGGATTGACCGACTGTTATCCCAATCACTAAAATCATAAATCACCCGTTCCGATGGACCCGACCACACAGAAAAATCAGCATTGGGATATGCACCCCACCCTGTCGCATTAATCGCCACACCTGAGCCACTTGTCGGGAAGGGTCCCCGATTGACCTGACGCTCAATCGGCGCGATTCCACTCAAACCCAACGGATTAGAGATGAATGTTGTGGTGTGTAAGTCGCCCCATTTCCATGACGAGGGGTCATCACCCAACCGTTCAGAAATGCCATCCAATGCCTCAGCGAATGATTTGATGACAATCTCATCGCGTGTTTCGGTCACATCTGCCGTATCCACATCATCCCACCACACATTTTGCGGGTCACTCATCAACCGTCGGGTGACAATCCGATTATTCTGATTGCCATCTACCCAATAATCGGCAACGGCGAATTCATCATTGTATAAATTATCCATCAAGCGCACCCAGAAATATGCCCAAAGCGCCGCTTGTGGGCTATCTTTGTGCATCTGATAATCCCATTCCAACAACCAATCTCGCATATCGGCTAAATCATCTGGGAAGGGTATCTCCGCCAGCATAGGGACGATTTCCATGGCGTTACCATCAAAATTATCGCCGTGAATGGTGGTGAAGGTCTCGATGGTATGGGGTGCAAGTGTTTCGATGAGCTGATTAATCCGCCTACCACGATAGCCATAGTCCCAGTGATAGCTAATCAGATAATTGGCATCTTCGCCGAACACATCCGCCAATTCTTGTGCCACTTGGTCATAATAGGCGAGTGGCACAACAGCCTGATTCGCGGTGACGATATACCCGCGTTCAGGATTGTATAAACGTGGTAACAAATCGAATGGATAATATCCCAACCACTCATATTCGCTCGTCCATCCAGGGACGGGCAGTAAACCGCTATGACCAGCAACACGCACAGGAATTTTGCCTGGGATTTGATACCCGATATTGTTATTTCTATCGGCAAAAATCACATTCTGAGCGGGCGAATCCCAATAAGATAACGCCTCTCTGAATTCTTCCCAATTCGAGGCTTTATTCAGGCGCGAAAATGCCATCAACACCCCACCGGGTTCCAACGCCGTCCAACGCATGGCGATTGGGGTGTCGTTATTAAATCCATCAATACGGTCATTAACGATGGGTCCGAGATGCGTCATACGAACGCGGAATGTGATTGGATCTGTGCCATCACCGAAATGGAGTGTTTCTTCTTTGACGGTCATATCGCGCCATTCACCATCCCATTCGTATTGCAATTCATTGTCGGGATTCACACGAATTTGATATAAATCTTGCGTATCGGGTCCGACATTGGTCAATGCCCATGAAATATCGGCATTATGCCCCGCCACAATGAACGGTGTTGGACTGAGGGCAAACCCGACCACATCATACGGACAATCGGCGGTGACGGGCGCACAATGCAAGCCGATCTCGTACCAAATCGACGGCATTTGGATGCCCAAGTGCATATCATTCGCCATGAGTGGCAAACCCGATTCGGTCAAAGCCCCACTGACCACCCAATTATTACTGCCGATACCCGCATCAAAATTGAGCCACGCCAATTGTTCAGCAACCTGTTTGCCTTCAATATCAATATTCAGACCGACAATCCCCACTTCTGGCGCAGACTGACGAGCAGTCGGTTGGGCGGTTATTGGCAATTCGCTCTCCCAGATGATGGTGGGCATTTCACCGTAAGGGAACGGGATATTCCAGCTATCGAGCAGGTCTTTATCCATCGCGCCATATAATTCAGATAGCAACTCTTCATAATCTGAATTACTTGCCAAATTAAATGCCATCATCTTACCCCAGATGATGGTATCGATGGGTGTCCATGGCTCCACCGTGATCCGAACACCCGCCACACGAAGCAGATTATATTGAACCGCCAATTCGGTTTGTGGACGCGATAAAATATAAGCATTCACACCATCGGCAAAGGCTTGTAACAAGAATTTGGTTTCATCGTCATACACCTCATCTAATTCGCGTTGTGCCAAATCACGCAAACCGAGTGTGCGTAAATAACGGTCGGTCCCCATCAATCCCTGAGTAAACCCTGTAAGTTCTTGAATTGCGCCACTGCCAACATGCCGATAAAACTCCATCTGCCACCAACGATCGGTCGCTTGGGTAAACCCTTGGGCGAACACCAAATCATATACATTTGAGGCATAAATATGCGGAACACCCCACATATCACGCAAAATTTCGACACGATCACGCAATCCAGGGACTTGCAACTCGCCCGTGTGAACTGGCTTTTGGGCATTCGCCCCACTCACCACGAGCAAAAACAAAACTAATATATAAACAAACCATATTCTTTGATACTTCATAAATCTTTTGCTCCAATTTATATTAGCCCAAAATGGGCAAGGAGATTGTCCTTGCCCACATTAATTTTATCGTAACAGGATGTGAGGGTGCAAATAACCAATCAACCCGCAGGTGTTGATGTGGGAGATGGGGTGAATGTCGGCGTGGGGCTTGTGGGCATCGGTATGGCAGGGGTTTGATAAAACAGCGATGGATTATTGTCGAGCAAAAACATGGGGTTCGCAATCTGAGAAACCAATGGCGATGTGGCATCGTAATTACATGAGTTTACATCGGGGATATACCCTTCGCGCACCGCAAGCAGGGGTTGAGTCGGATTATAATGGTTATACACCATGCGAGATAACTCGGCTAAGGTCGGTAACGACACCGTGGTGAATTCCAAAAATTGCGGTTTATATAACATCACTACCAGCACATAATCCCCACCTGGGGTGAAGAAAATGCCCGCATTCCCATGTGTGTCTGTGACCCAACCATGTTTATGTGCCACACGAATCCCTTCTGGCACGCCTGCTTTGAGCAAGCCATCTACGGTGTTACTTTCCATGATATAAATCATCTTCCGACACTCTTGTGGCGTAAATCCCGTAAAGTTGGTCATCAACGGACCCGACTCACGATAGGCACATTCGTAGATGCTCGATAGCAACCAGCCGATCTCATCTACCGTCATCTGATTGGTCGGATTTGGATTGGCGCGTTGTTGGTCGGCATCCGTTGTGGGAAATTCTATCGGACGCGGGACGGGTGTAGATGTGGCAACGCCGACCGTTGTATGGTATGGGGCGGTCAGAAAGGTGCGCGTCAATCCAAGTCGGCGCAAAAAGTTAGTGGTACTCACCGCACCTTGTAGATAATCCATATTAAAACCCGCGCCCATGACGCGATTGGTGGCGACATTCTCGCTACAAATCATGGTATTGGCAATATCCACCGCTTCAGATAAATTAGGCGAACCATCTAACTCATTGAAATATTCTGCCAATACAGCGATTTTGTTGATGCTTGTGCCACTGAAAGCGAAATCGTTGCCGAATGTCACCGATTCGCCTGTTTGTAAATCTTGGAGATAGAGCGCCCCAAATTGACTCGTGGCGGGATTAAAATCACGCGAGAGCAAAAAGTTCCATAATTCATCGGCTAATGCCGAAAATTCGGGGCTGAGCGGGACATTCGGCTGTCCGGGAATGCGCGATGAAACGCGCACAGCAGGGGTCGGTGTAAGCGTGGGCAGATTGAACTGGGTATTGGTGATCGCAGGCAATGAATAGATATTCCCCGTCACACGGAGCAAATCTTGATGCACCCATGCCCGATTATTGGGCGAATTTTCGTAGATGATTTGTAACCATGGGAATTGTGTATGATAGGCGACAATACCAAAGACATCACCCGCAAATCCCCTCCCTAAAACAGGATAATCCACACCTGGTCCATAACGGATGTTCACCTCGTTAATGACTGTGCCAAACACAGTGAAATTCGGTGTAGAGCTGGCGGTTGGTGTAAATGTCAGTGCCATAGGGGTGACAGCAAGTCCTGTTGCCGTGACATCTGGGGAGGTTATCGGCATAGACACATCTGTCGTTGGAATGGGCGCTGGCGGATTGGTCACATCTACGGTCGATAACGGCACAAGATTGATATTGCCTGTGATAGTCACCAATTCATTAAATACCCAGCCGATAGGTTGGAATGTGTTCACATCACCTAATAATACCCAGGGGAAAAATTCACTCCGCCCGATGACAGGATATTTTGTGCCATTGGCAATTTCGCCCACTTTATCGGCGTTGACATCGGGACGCGCACGCAAATTTGCCGTCCCGATTGCCTCTGCAAACACACCTGTATCTTGACCCTGTGCCAGAATGGGCAAAATGCCAATGAACACCACCAATATCGCTAATCCGAGTTTGAATCGCATTCTATCATCCTTAGAAAATAACATTTTTCTAGTGTATATCGCTTGTGATTATATCAAATGCACACCACCCCCAAAAACCCGCGTTTTGCCTACGCGAACTCGCATAAATGCTACGAATAGACTAAACTTAATTATCATTTTATTTGTGATTATTGAAGGTTTCAGATACATGCCGACCCCAACACCCTTTGCTATCCGTTTTGATGAAGAAAACCGAATTGCATCTGCCATTCGTGCGCCGATGAGTATCACACCGTATGATGCGATGGCGGCGCTGAATATACCACCTGTGAATGGTGTGCTAACCTTTCATGGTGGCGGTAGCAATATGGAAGCCACAGTCATCCCCAAATTAGAGCAATTCTTTTATGAGGGGCTTATGCCATTCGCCGATCAACATCGCCTGATGATGATTTTCGGTGGCACACGCGCAGGCGCAATGGAAGCACTCGGAAATGCTTATAAACGCGCCAAAGCCACCACCCCACTCATCGGCATATGCCCATTTGGGGCGATTACCTACCCCAGACATCCACTATCGCAATCGAATTTGATTGGGCGAGCCATTGCCCGATTATTAGGCGTAGATACATCACAAGAACGCTATCCACTCCACCCGTCTTATACCCATTTTGTTCTGCTAGAAAGTGGTGTTTTTGGGGATGAATCGCCATTTTTGGTGCGGATGTCGACCGTAGCCAAAAAGCATTTGGCGATTGTCGCTAATGGCGGTGTGATCACACAAATTGAAGTATTAGAGCAAATTCGACAAAAACGCACCATCGTCACCATCAAAGGTTCAGGGCGATATGCCGATGAACTGGCTAATCCCAAAAGTCAGACGCGCACCGCTCTGCCGAGTGATGCGCGTATCATTACAGTAGATATAGAAGAGCCAAAATCGCTTATTGCATTTCTTCGGGCGTTTTTTCAGGTTCTTGTTTCATAATGGCGATGCTCGCCACAGCATCACCCTCAGCAACATCAATGAGGATAACCCCTTGTGTGCTACGCCCCGTCTCGCGGATGGCGCTCAGAGCTGTGCGTAGCACCACCCCATTACGGGTGATGACCATAATCTCATCTTCTTCTTTGATACAGCGCATACAGACAACATCGCCCGTTTTTTCACTACGGGCAATCGTGCGTACACCACTCCCAAACCGAGCTTGTTGGAGATATTTGTCAATGGTCGTGCGTTTGCCATAACCATTCGCCGTCACCACCAAAATATGAGTATGTTCCGCACCAATCACGTCCATCCCGGCAACAACATCACCATCACTCAGACGAATGGCGTTCACACCCGCCGCCATACGCCCCAATGGGCGCGTTTCTGTCTCATGAAAGCGAATGCTCTGCCCTTGCTGTGTGACGATTACCACATCTTGGTTGCCATCGGTATATTTCACCCATCCCAGATAATCATCTTCATTCAAGGTGATAGCGATGATGCCACTATTCCGCACATCGGCAAATTCTTGCATATGAACCCGTTTAATCCGTCCATGACGTGTAACCATTGTGAAGAATCCACCATCTTTTTCAAACGATTCCACAGGCAAAATAGCGGTGATATGTTCATCTTGGCTGAGTGGCAAAATCGAATGAATCAATGTGCCACGATTGGCACGCCCTGTTTCTGGAATGCGATAAACCTTTTGCGAATAGACCTTGCCCTTATCGCTAAAGAGCAACAAATCATCAAGACTGCTGGCGAAGAAAATTTCGTATAAGCCGTCTTCTTCTTTCGTCTGCATCCCAATTACACCCTTGCCACCGCGCCGTTGAGCGCGATATTCACGGGCAGGCACACGTTTGATATATCCATTGGTTGTGAGTGATACTACCACATCTTCCTCACGCACCAATTCCGACTCATCAAAATCGGTCGCGCCATAGGTGATTTGTGTTTTGCGATCATCACCAAATTTATCGGCAATATCCATCACATCGGCACGGATAAGCGCCCGAATTTTATCTGGACTACGGAGCAAATCTTCTAAATAGGCAATGCGTGCCAAGACCTCATCATATTCGGTTTGCAACTTTTGCCGTTCTAATGCCGCCAAACGACGTAATTGCATCTCTAAAATCGCTTCGGCTTGTGCTTGAGACAATTCAAAATTATTCATCAAATTGGTGCGAGCCATGTCGGCATCATCGGCGGCACGAATGGTACGAATAATGGCATCTAATTGTGAAATCGCTTTCAGTAAGCCTTCTAAGATGTGCGCCCGTGCGCGACGCTTATCTAATTCAAATTGTGAGCGCCTTTGAATGACCTCATATCGATGTTCGATATAAATCTGTAGGCATCGCTTAAGGCTGAGCGTACGCGGTTCACCATTGACCAAAGCCAACATCTGGATGCCGAAGGTGCTTTGTAACTGGGTATATTTGAGCAATTGGTTGAGTGCCGTTTGGGCAACTACACCGCGTTTGAGTTCGATCACCAACCGCATCCCCTGACGATCAGATTCATCCCGCAAATCACGCACACTATCCAAACGCCCTTCGCGCACCAACGATACAATCCGCTCAATAATAGCGGCTTTGCTTACCTGATATGGGATAGAGGTGAACACAATGCGTTGATAGCCATTATGCTCTTCGATGGTATGTGTAGCGCGGATGAACACCCGCCCCTTGCCTGTGGCGTAAGCCTCTTTCAGTTCATCATTGATGACGACCATCGCCCCAGTCGGAAAATCGGGACATTTGACATATTGCATCAAATCATCAAGGGTGATGTCATCGATACGGTCATAATTATCAATCAAAAAAGCGATGGCACTGGTTAATTCTCGCAAATTATGGGGTGGAATGCTGGTCGCCATACCAACAGCGATGCCCGTAGCACCATTCAGCAACAGATTGGGCAACCGCGCAGGCAATACAATTGGCTCTTGTTGCGAACCATCATAATTATCCTGAAAATCAACGGTATTCATCTCGATATCAACGAGCAATTCGTTGGCAATCGGTGCCATTCGCGCTTCGGTATAACGCATGGCGGCGGGACTATCGCCATCAACACTACCAAAATTGCCCTGACCATCGACCAACATATAACGCAACGAAAAATCTTGCGCCATACGAGACATGGCATCATAGACTGCACCATCACCATGCGGGTGATACTTGCCCAACACTTCACCAACAATACGCGCACTTTTCTTATATGGGGTACCCGGACGCAAACCCATATCATACATCGCAAACAAAATGCGACGTTGCACGGGCTTTAGACCATCACGGGCATCGGGTAGCGCACGAGAGACAATCACGCTCATCGCGTAATCCAAATAACTCCCGCGCATCTCTTCGTTAATATCCATGCTCCGAATGAACCCAGAGTTCTGGAGATTACCATTCAATTCGTCGTTGTTTTCTGTATTATCTGCCATAAAGTGTAAAGATTTTTCAATGTTTCCTAACTAGATTCTTGCTATGATTATGATATTATACATGAAAAGGGTGTAAAAAGCGAACAGAAATACAGCCTGTCACATTTTATTGTAAGATTTATGTAGAAGGTATTGTGGTGATGTAAGGACAAACTCATATGAAACGTTGGATATGGCATCTCTTTTTGATACTACTCATCACAACTATGAGTATGCCTCTGCACGCCCAAGATAATGATGACAATGACAATGAAAATCGTTTTATCACCATCAACTTTAGCACCCTATATGACCAAAATACACCTCAATTGCTCAATCTGATAGGAGATTTACAAGATAACTTGCCCTTTATCTTTGAAAATAGCGATATCACCCCTTTAATCGAATTCGACCCCAAATATGCCGCCATCCAAATCATGCTCGATTTTGCCCAAGACACCGTTTTTGTCGATTTTAATGCCGTGCCACCCTTACCCACCCTACTGCCATCATCGTATCTTATCCCACATCCATTTTATAATTTTCCCCTCTCTGCTCGCTCACAAAATGTATTATTAGAGCATGTTATTGAGCAATTTATCATCGCTCTCAGCTATTATCTCAATGCCGATTGCGAAGGCATGTTGCCCTATCTGGATGCAACAGAAGAAATAGCCACACAAATCGAAGAATTAACCTATTCTGGCGAGACTGTCGCTTATTTAGACTTTTATCGTGCCAATTGCGCCATTGTCGGGAATGATTTACAAACTGCACAAACATATTATGAGGACATATTGACATTTTTTGAGGATAATGGTTATGACTTCCGTTATGGCTTAGAAAGCCGAATCAACCTTGCATGGACATATTATCAACTTGATGAGACACAATTGGCGTATGATATGCTAAATAGTGTGGTTGGTTTTACGGGCATTGCTTGGGCGAGTGTTCGCGCATTAGAATTGCGGGCATATTTTTATACACTTGAAGGGGCTTATGAAGATGCCATCGAAGATTTAGATACAGCACTAGCGATCAACAGCGATGATCCCTATCTCATCGGGCAAATTATCGAGATTTTTATCCTGATAGGAGATTTCAAATCGGCAAACAAAGAAATTACGCGCCTCGAAAAAACATCTGATGGGTATCCAGTCATATTGTACTATCGAGGGCTTTTGGCTTATGCTGATGGAGATAATAAGACGGCAGAAGATTATCTCGGTCAGTTTGTGGCACAAGGATTGAATGATTATCTCACCTTACAGGCAAGGGCATTATTGACCGAGATTCAAGCACGTTAGTGGAAGGCAAATGATTATGAAGCGTATCACGTTATTTGTTCTCATCATGGCATTATTCTGTATAGGCGCAATTGGATCTGCACAAACCGAAACCGAAGCACCAATTGTGTATATATCCTATTTTGATGGGGTCAATAATCCACAATTAACCTCAGAATTTTTTGATATGCTTTCAACCGCATTGAACGAATCGGGCATTCGGGTTGAAATTGTCGAATTATCATCTGGGTTATCGGCAATTCATGTGCTGTTCCGTCCTGTATCAAGCCGACAAGATAGCATCACCGATCGAATTGCCTATATTATCACGCTGAACCATAATCCATTATTAGAGTTATCCCCCATCCTCATCCCCATATTACGTGATAACGCTGTCATCTTCAACGCGCCCAAAGAAATCGCTGTTAAAATCGCACAGGGCTTGGTATATATTGAGAACGACCGTTGCGATTTAGCCACCGATTTATTCACCACCATCCAAACCGAGACCACCGAAAGCGCCCTGCAATCGCATTTTCCCTTCTTTTTAGGTGTATG
>PGTJ01000055.1 GCA_002794515.1 Phototrophicales bacterium | reverse complement strand
GCGATTGGTGCTGGTGCGGAAGCCCGCATTATTCAAAAATTCTTCAAAAATTTCTTCAAATCCGCCGAAGCCACTAAATCCACCAAAACCCGATGCACCCGCATTGCCACTCACGCCAGCATGACCAAAACGGTCGTAGCGGGCGCGTTTTTCATCATCATATAACACTTCATAGGCTTCGTTGATTTCTTTGAAGCGTGCTTCGGCATCATCCGCCTTATTGGCATCGGGATGGTATTGCTTCGCCAAATTGCGGAAGGCGCGTTTGATTTCATCTTTGCTGGCGTTGCGTGCAACACCCAATATATCGTAATAATCTCGTGCCATAGTCATATCCTGCTTGTATTAGTATCGCTAAGGGCGCAATCGATTGCGCCCTTTATGGTGTCTATTATCACAATTTTGTGTGGCACGCCACACCCGTTACAACGCAAAATAGGGTGATGAAGCGCTTTCACCACCCTATTTTGAATATTATTATCGATTACGCATCGGTGAATTCGGCATCGATGACATCTTCACCAGCATGTTGACCAGTGCCGTTGCCATTGACTGTCCCTGCACCATCACCTTGTTGATACATTTGCCCGCCGATGGTTTGCAGATGTGCATTCAGCGCGTCTACCGCCGCACGGATTTTTGTCACATCACCCGTTTCTTTGGCTTTCGTCACCTCTTGAATGCGTTCATTGGTGATCGTTTTGGCGTTTTCGGGGATTTTATCACCATAATCACGCAATAATTTTTCGGCGGCGAACACGGCGCTATCGGCTAGGTTATTCACCTCTGCCATTTCACGGCGTTTGGCATCTTCGCTGGCGTGTTTTTCTGCCTCTTTGATCATCCGATCAATTTCAGCATCGGTCAGACCACTGCTGGCGGTGATGGTGATGTGTTGCTTGCGACCAGTGGCTTTATCTTGCGCCGATACGCTCAGAATACCATTGGCATCGATATCGAATGTCACCTCGATTTGTGGCACACCGCGCGGTGCGGGTGGGATACCATCCAAGATGAAGCGACCGAGCGATTTGTTATCTGCCGCCATTGGGCGCTCACCTTGTACCACATGAATTTCGACTTGTGTTTGACCATCGCTAGCGGTGGAATACACCTGCGATTTTTTGGTTGGGATGGTCGTATTGCGTTCAATCATCGGTGTTGCCACACCGCCGAGCGTCTCGACACTCAGGGTGAGGGGGGTCACATCCAGCAAGAGGATGTCTTTCACATCACCTGCCAACACGCCCGCTTGGATTGCCGCACCGAGCGCCACCACTTCATCGGGGTTCACGCCTTTGCTGGGTGCTTTGCCGAAGAATTTCTCGACTGCCTCTTGAACGGCAGGCATACGGGTCATGCCACCGACCAAAATTACAGTGTTGATGTCGTTCACGGTCAGACCGGCATCTTTGATTGCGTTACGGCATGGTTCAATGCTACGATCAATCAGGTCGCGCACCAGTTGCTCTAATTTGGCGCGGGTGAGTGTCACATTTAAGTGTTTGGGACCGTTGGCATCGGCAGTGATGAACGGTAATTGAATATCGGTACTCATCACGCTAGAGAGTTCAATTTTGGCTTTTTCGGCGGCTTCTTTCAGGCGTTGCAAGGCTTGACGGTCTTTGCGTAAGTCAATGCCGTTGTCTTTTTTGAATTCATCCACCAACCAATCGATGATGCGTTCATCAAAATTATCACCACCCAAGAAGGTGTCGCCATTGGTGCTACGGACTTCAAACACACATCACCCACTTCGAGGATGGAAATATCGAATGTCCCACCACCCAAATCGTAAACGGCGATGATTTCGTTTTTGTGGTTGTTGCCCAAACCATATGCCAAGCTAGAGGCAGTTGGTTCGTTGATAATCCGCAACACTTCTAGCCCTGCAATTTTGCCCGCATCTTTAGTGGCATTGCGTTGGGCATCGTTGAAGTAGGCGGGTACAGTGATGACCGCACGGTCGACTGTTTCGCCCAGATAGGCTTCGGCATCTGCCTTAATTTTTTGCAAAATCATGGCAGAAATTTCGGGCGGGCTATAATCGCGGTCGCCCATTCTGACGCGCACATCACCATTAGGGGCGGCACTCACACCATACGGCACGATTTTCATGGTGTCTTGCACTTGTTTATCACTAAATTTGCGCCCCATAAACCGTTTGACCGAGAAAATGGTATTTTCTGGGTTCATCACGGCTTGATTACGGGCGATTTTGCCCACCATGCGTTCCCCTGTTTTGGGGTTGATGGCGACCACCGAAGGGATAAGCCGTCCCCCTTCAGATGATGGGATGACGACTGGTTCACCACCTTCCATCACGGCGACCACCGAGTTTGTTGTTCCTAAGTCAATTCCGATAACTCTTCCCATATGCTTTGTTACTCCTCAATGTTCAATATCCTATAATTGCGAAATTAATTAGCTACCTTCACAAGGGCAGGGCGCAAAACCGTGTCGCCACATTTATAGCCTTTTTGTAATGTCTCGATGATATGTCCACTCTCGACCTCACTGCTATCTTCGCGCATGATGGCTTGATGCAAATAGGGGTCGAAGGGTTCGTTGACCGGATGAATGGCGATAATCTCATACTCTTCAAATAATTTTTTGAATTTATTGAGGATGAGCGTTGTGCCACGCACCCAACTATTATCGATTAAATCGGCAGGGATGTTGGCGAGTGCGCGTTCAAAATCGTCTACGATAGGGAAGATCTTCGAGATGGTTTCGAGTTCGGTTTTGCGTTGAATGTCTTTAATGTCGCGCTCTACCCGTCGTTTATAATTCTGAAATTCGGCACGTTCGCGTTGCCACCCCTCTAAATTACGTTCTGCTTCGGCTTTGAATGTCGCCATAGCACTGGTTATCTTTTCGATGTCGACCTCTGCTTCTTGTGAATTGGTGTTACTGGCTGTGTGCTTAAAAAGAGGCTGTGTGCTATCGTCAATAGAGATAGCATCTTCTGTCAAATCTGCCTCGATATGTGGCACACGAGCATCATTGGATGGATTTTGTTCTGGCTTTTTTTTGCTCAAAGAAACCTCTCCATACTAAAATGCGCTAAACATTTAGCGCCCAACACTATGCCCCTAGTGTAGCTTGTACATAATAGAATTGCATTAGAGAGTTTTATAGGAAGCGTAAATGTTGTATATGAAAATTGTCTATTCTTCGGGGTTATATAAGTCCTCTAGCATGGTGGTCATCAGACCCGATACATAACGCACAGTGCTGATCGCCCGTCCATAATTGATATGCGTTGGTCCCAAAACACCAACCGCCCCTGTGAGCTGACCAGGGACCCCGTATCGGCTAAAAATCAGGCTGAGGCGGTTGATTTCATCCCACCGTCCATCGCCACCGACAATCACCCGCACATCATCAGTTGGGTCGTTTTGGGCAATTTCGTTGAGGATAATCTCTAAGACTGCCCGTTCTTCTAATACCCGAAGCATTTGTTGTGCGCCTTCACCATCGGTAAAATTGCCGATGACATCGCTCAGCCCATCCCGATACACGATGCGTGTTTGGTCGCTATCGGCTTGTTCCATCAATTCAACCGCCAGTTCACCGACTTCGCGTTCCAATTGTGACAGTTGCGACAGCTTAAAGCGAATTTGTTGGGCAGATAAATCGGCGAACAACCCATTAATGATGTTGGCGGCTTCTTCTAGCCGAATTTGTGGGGTTGGCTCTGCCAGGTTCAACATGCGTTGTTGTACCACACCACCATGTAACACCAACACCATCAGCACCAACCGCCCTTGTATGGCGATGAGTTCGAGCCGTTTGTATCGACTAATTTCGGCGGTGGGCGCAGTCACCAGCGATGCGCTTTGCGCTGTGCGTGCCAAGACGGTGGCGGCAATCCGCAACCAACCTTCTGTGGCGAGCGGTTGCGATTGAAATTTGCCTGTGATATGTTTTTGTTCCGATGTCGATAAGGCGATCTCTCGGTTGAGCTGATGTTTGACAAAATACCGATACCCGTTTTGCGTGGGGATGCGCCCTGCTGATGTGTGTGGTGCTTGGATATACCCCAAATCTTCGAGTACCGCCATCTCATTACGGATGGTCGCCGAACTGAGGTTAAAATCGGATTGTTCCGCCAAAATTTTGGAACTGACCGGTTCTGGTTTTTGTGTATAATGGCGGATGATGAGCGCCAAAATTTCTTCTTGGCGTTTGGTAAGTTCTGGGAGTGGGGTCGCGTCCATATCTTTAGAAATGATTCAACTCTGTCTTCTGTTATTCGGTCGTTTTTCAGATTATAATGGATAATGGACTGAATTTTCAAAGCCAATGGTATAAAGGAGTAAATAAGAACACATGGGAAAACTCACGGTAGAAGTGACCGAAGCCAACTTTAATGATACTGTCGTCAATTCTCCAAAGCCCGTTTTGGTCGATTTTTGGGCAGAATGGTGCGGACCTTGTAAGATGATTGCCCCCATCATCGATGAATTGGCGAGCGAATATTCGGGCAAAATGGTTGTCGGCAAACTCGATGCCGATGCCAACCAAAACATCATCCGTCAATTGGGCATTATGGGCATCCCAACCCTGATTTTGTTCAAAGGCGGCAAGCCCGTTATGCGGATTACGGGCTATCAACAAAAAGCCAAAATCGAAAAACAACTCGCACCCCATATTGGTAATTAACATAAATCCCCTCTCGTGAGGGGATTTTTTAATTTAATCAGATGCGGGTGCGCCTTGTATTTGTAGGTGTTCTGGGGCGAGCGGTATCGTGAACGAGAACACCGACCCTTTGCCCAATTCGCTCTCCACCCAGACCTCACCACCATGCCCTTCAATGATGCGTTTGGTGATCATCATCCCCAATCCTGTGCCTTTTTCTTGGCGGGCGAGTTCGTTCTCGCTACGGAAATAATCCACACGGAAAATTTTCTGCAAGTCGTCTTCGCTCATGCCGATGCCCGTATCTCGAATAGAGACAATCATCACCTCGCCCATAAATTTACCTTTACGGCTGATATACCGCTTATCGACTTTTGCCTCAAGTGTGATTTGCGCCCCCGCAGGGCTATATTTATAAGCATTGCTGATGAAATTGGTCATCACTTGAATAATCCGTTTGTGGTCGCCCATGATGAGCGGTAGGCTATCATCGATGTGATTGATGACCGTTTGTCCTTTTGCCGTAATTTGATCTTGGATGGCGATGAGCGAGTCGAGGACGGCAGTGCGTAAAGACATCGGTTCGGGGTTAATCTTGAATTTGCCCGCGTCCACCGCCGCGATATCGCGTAAATCATCGATGATGCTCTGCATCCGCTCGGCATTGGAATTGATGATGGCGGCAAAGTTGCGGATTTGGTCGCCTGTGAGCATATCCACCATGCTCCCGCTCAATGTCGAGGCATACCCCTTAACCGATGTGAGCGGATTTTTGAGTTCATGTGCCGCAAACGCCACAAATTCGCTCTTGTTATCATTGGCGCGGGTCAGTTCTTGATATAGCTGTGCATTGGTGATAGCAATAGCCGCGTGTTCTGCGAGGCGTTGCGCCCAATATTGGTCGAGCAGGTTCAGGCGTGGTTCTTCTGCTGTTTCGAGCACCAGAATGGCATTCACATCATTTTCCGACATCAGTGGCACGGTGATTTGGCTGATGCCACCCGCCAAACTCGGCACATAATCGCGGTCGATAGTCACATCTGGCACAAGGTCGGGGCGACGAGTACGCATCACCCGTTTGACGATGCCTCTGTCGAGGGGCCACAAATTACCATCTGCGCCTTCGGGTTTCGAGTCGTCATCGTAGCCAATTTTCGCTACAATTTGCAGATGAGTCTGTTTTTCGTTGACGATGCCCAGAACGCCTGCGCGAGCATTACTGTTTTCGATGGCATAGCGCACAGTGATTTCGGCAACGCTGTATAAATCGAGTGTGCGATTGAGTTCGCGGTCGATTTTTTCTAGTGTTTCGAGTTCTTGTAACCGTTGGCTCAATTGCAAATCGGTTTGTTGGTATAATCTGGCGTTCTCGAAGGCGACCGCCGCTTGGCTGGCGAATGTCGATAGTAGTTCAACATCCTCTTGCACATAGATTGTGCCATCTTTTTTGTTGATGACCTCTAGCACACCGATGATGTTATCTTTGGCGATGAGTGGCACTGCCAAAACCGATTGGGTGCGGAATGTGCCTTCAGTGACTTCACCTTGCCATCCTTTGTCGGTAGATGTGTCATTCGAGATGACGGGTTTGCCCGTCTTTGCCACACGTCCCACCAAGCCAAACCCTGCTTCAAGGCGTTTGCCGATGAGTTCTTGACCTGTTCCGCCAACCACCACCTTAAATTCAAGGTCGCCAGAACCATCTTCAACGACCAACAACAGTGACCCCGCTTCGGCATTCAAAATGTCAACGGCGGAATGCGTGATGAGGTTGAGCAGTTCTTCGATATCGCTTTCGATAGCCACTAATTGACGACTAATATCGTTCAGTGCGGCTAATTGACGGGCGCGGACGTTGGTCTCGATGAACAAGCGTGTCCGTTCCAATGCCGTTGCCGAGAGTGCCGCTACATCGCCAAAAATTTTCAGTTGATCAGAACTATAACGATGTTCGGGGTCAGAATGCCCAATTGCCAACAAGCCCAATGTCCGTTGCCCAACGCTCAATGGCACAGCCATCCATGCGCGGATATTTTTGTTTTCGCTATGATAGGTATAGTTGTAACGGCGCATCATTGCCGTATAATCTTCAATGAGGCGTGGTTGTGCTGAGCGCACGACCTCTGTATATAGGTCATTGCCCGCTTGCCAATTGATGTTTTCATAATTCTCGTAGCGGGTCTCGTCTTCCAAGAAGAAGGCATAATACAATTCTTCTGATTGCGCCTCATATAATACCACATAAAAAAATGGCGACTCGAATAGCTTGTCAATTTGGGCGCTGACCAATTCCAGCAGGTCATCTAGCGAAATACTGAAGTTGATGGCTTGGCTCACCTGACCCAACACATCCAATTCGCGCACCCGTCTTTCTAGTGAGCGGATGACGTTGGCGCGTTCTACGCCGATAGCCAGTTGTCCCGATAAACTTTCGATGAAGCGCAGTTGCTCATAGGTATAAGCGTTAATCCCAGAACGTGGTCTGCCGATGCACAAAAATCCGTTCAGTTGCTCGTTATTGCCCTTTAATCCTGCGATCACCAGTGTTTGCAGAATATCCAGACGGGGTTTATCGATTCGCAATTCGGGCGGATAAGGTTTGGATGGTTCAAGATAGATAATCTTATCGCTCATCTTTAAGGCTTGTCTGATGCCTGTATTCTCGCCGAATGTAATGTCTGTTGCGGGCGGTGTCCCATGTGCCACAAAACTTTTAGCAGTGATGTTATATAGAAATACAAAACTCGTACTCGGATGTAAGGTGTCTGTTACAGCGCTTTGATACTCTGCCAACATGATGTCGACATCCGATAGGGTAGTGAGTTTTTGCGAAAACGATTCGAGCCGTTCTTGGTAATTGCGCCGTGTGCGGTAATAAATGGCTTCTATACGGTTTTGCAAAAATGTCCGTGCGGGTGTGAACAAGACCGCGATGAAAAACACCACCGTGATGATGATAAACGGGTTATCTGGGCGCACAACTTCTGCTGTGAGCAAGGTGCCACCTAAGACCAGCAACATATAGCCAATCATTAAGGCGACCAATAAGATGGTATAGGTGATACCCGCGCTGATGGCACGTTCTGTATCGAAAAATTTGTTGCGGATGATGGCATATGCCAAACTGAGCGCAGGCGTAATCATGAAGGGCATGATGGCTTCGATGCTGAATGGCAACCCGCTTACACCGCCGATGAATTGTGCGATGCGGGTGATGCCCCACAATGCGGCGGGGGCAGTCGCCAATGTCAGACCAATGAGAATCACATTGGCTTGGTCGCGTTGCAAGGATGTGAACGAGAAGCGCCGATGATAAAACAACAGCGCCGCCACCCAGATGATCATCCCGACCACCGTTGCAAGCCCGGCTGTTTGTGTCGTTGTTGTGAGAACGGTTGGTGGGTTATTGGGATAGGCGAAGACCACATATCCAAATAGCAGGGTGGCAATTGCCACAGGCACGAATGCCAAATATGGATTTTTGGCGACAAATCCCATCTTGAGTGGGAAAATCAACGCCAGTGTGGTGAGGATGCTCCCCACATATATCCCCGCCGCATGATTGAGCAAATCTAGGGTGTGGGTGGTCGATAGGTCGAATAACCCGCCCATATATAATGCCAAGCCGATGATGCCCAACACAGCGACAAAGGTGGCGGGGTCTTTATAGCGCAAATACATTAAACCAATGGCAATTAACAAGACCAATACCGCCGATGAATATGGCGTGATGAATGTGGCGATGAAATCGGCATCGGGATATTGCCCCAAACGGAATGTCACCCGACATTCGGCTCGGTTGGTCTCGGGATCGGCGGGTCCACATGTCACGGTTTCTTTGCGTGGGTCTGGAAAGGTCTTGACATTATAGTCAAATGTCACCGTGACCCGATCTCCAACGGCACGGCGTGCCAAGATGTCGTTTAATGCCTGAAAACGCCCCGTCTGTGGGGTGCTGTTCGATTTGATGGGGATGTTGTCTATTGCCAACAGCCGATCCCCAGCACGTAATCCTGCTGTTAAACCATTCCATTGAGCATCGCCATTGGGTAAGCCCCCATTGACGGTCATGGTGTGATTGACCATCACCCCCAAAAATGGCTGGTTGCGCCATGTAATTGCCAATAACAAATATGCTACAAATGCCCCTATCACCAGCAAACTGACGATAATCATGATAGCTAAACGCAATCGCGTGGCATTTGGATTGTACAATGGTTTTGATAATGCTGTGGGTTGTGCTTGCATCGATTAAATCCCACTGAAATAATCACTAATCACCTATTTGTGAACCATTCTAACACATATCTGCATCGGATACTACCAATTCTAAGACATTTGTCTGTGAAGCCTATCATATCGGCGTTATAATCAGTATAAATTCGTTTTTTTGAATAACTTTTAAGGAACATGTTATGAAAAAGAATATACGCATTTTAATTGCTAAACCCGGACTGGATGGGCATGATCGGGGCGCAAAGGTCATCGCTCGCGCTTTGCGCGATGCTGGCTTCGAGGTGGTCTATACGGGCTTACGACAAACACCAGAGATGATCGCCGAAGCCGCCCTGCAAGAAGATGTCGATGTTGTCGGCTTGAGCATCCTCAGTGGCGCACATATGGCGCTCGTCCCCAAAATTCGTGAGGTGATGGATATGAACGAACTGACCGATGTGCCGATTATTTTGGGGGGCATCATCCCCGATGAAGATAAACCCGCCCTCGAGGCGATGGGTGTGAGGGGTATTTTTGGTCCAGGCACGAGTACCGAAGTCATTGTCGAACGCATTAATGCCATTGTAAATAAGGAAAGTGGTTCATAAGCCCGATGGACGATATGGTTTCAGCAATCCTCAATGGCAGTCGGCGGGCAGTGGCGCGATTGCTCACTTGGGTGAGTGATGAAGCGCCACAAGCTACCACTATTTTGACGCAGTTATATCCTCACACGGGCAAGGCGTGGGTGATTGGTGTGACGGGCGCGCCAGGGACGGGCAAAAGCTCGCTGGTTAACAGCCTCGCCAAAGCCTATCGCGCACAAGGTGTATTGGTCGGTATCATCGCCGTAGACCCCACCAGTCCATTCACAGGCGGGGCGATTTTGGGCGATCGAATCCGTATGCGCGATTTATCGGGCGATAGTGGGGTGTTCATCCGTAGTATGGCGACACGCGGTAGCTTAGGCGGATTAGCCCGCACCACCCGCGATGCCATTCGTGTCTTGGATGCCGCAGGTTTTGATATTATCCTCGTCGAGACGGTCGGGGCAGGGCAGAGCGAGGTGGATATTGTCCGCACAGCGCATACCACGCTAGTTGTCGAAGCCCCTGGTTTGGGTGATGAAGTGCAGGCGATTAAAGCGGGCATCCTCGAAATTGCCGATGTGTTGGTGGTGAATAAAGCCGATAGACCGGGCGCGACCAAGACCGTCAGCGCCCTCCGTATGATGTTAGAAATTGGTCATCCATCTGCTCGTACGCACATGACCCAGCATCATGGGCAACTGTTACAAACCGAGTACCCCGCCAATCGCATCCACGATGATGCCCCCATATGGATACCACCGGTTATTCAGACAATCGCCACCGATGGTAATGGCATCGATGAATTGGTGAACGCCATTCAAAATCATCGTGATTTTATTCAAGCACAAGGATTAGATACCCTATTAGAACGGCAACGGATTGAAATCGAGTTACATGAACGCCTGCGCGAGGCGCTCATCCAACGGCTTTTGCAAACGACACCAAATGACTATTTCGCACAAGTCATCCGTCAGATACAATCACGACAGCTCGACCCGCAAAGTGCGGTGAATGCTATTTTAACAAGTCATGCCGATCTAATTTCTTGATAAGAAAGTGCGGTGCAACAGCACATTTTGCGATAAAATCAATCATATCACATGCAATTCTTGAAGGCGCAAAGAACACCTTGCGCCTTTATATATCAAGCTAATTTGGGATTATCCACAATATGAAGATACCCGGTACAAAATTCGATATTACAGATACACACATTGATGAAGGACTGACCAAAATGACTTTTGGTGATATCAAACTCTTCGCAGGTTCATCTGCCCCCGCATTAGGTGATGAAATCGGTAACTATTTAGGTATTGCCCCTGGCAAATATGAGCGCATGGTGTTCTCGAATGAAAATATCTTTGTTCGTCTTAAAGAGAGTGTTCGTGGCAAAGATGTTTATCTCATCCAAACCATGTCATCCCCCGTTCACGATAATTTTATGGAGATGCTCATCATGATCGATGCGCTACGGCGCGATTCGGCGTGGCGGGTGAATGTGGTTATCCCCTACCTGAGTTATGGACGGTCAGATAAAAAAGACCAACCGCGTGTGCCGATTAGCGCCCGCCTGATCGCCAATATGATCGAAGCCGCAGGCGCAGACCGCTATATCACCCTCGATTTACATGCGGGGCAAATTCAGGGCTTCTTCAATATCCCTGGTGATGCGCTCACCGCATTTCATTTGCTCAGCGATTATGTCGCCGAGAAAAATATCCCCGATTTAACCGTGGTCTCCACCGATTTAGGTTTCGCCAAGCAAGCCCGCAATTGGGGTGAACGGTTGGGTGTGCCTGTGGCGCTGGTCGAAAAACGGCGTGTCGATAATAAAGAACGTCCACAAGCCTTGTCGATCATCGGCAGTGTCGAAAATCAGAATGTGCTGTTGGTCGATGATGAGGTCAACACGGGGGCGAGTGTGAGCAAT
>PGTJ01000851.1 GCA_002794515.1 Phototrophicales bacterium | reverse complement strand
TGCACGGGCAATGAGTGCCTCCGCTTCATCTAAATTTCCCAATAAACATTGATGCCAACCCCAACCGATAAGCGCCCATGCCATACCACGCTTGTTATTCAGGCGGACATGTTCATTCAATACTTGGGCAAACATGGCATTCGCCTGTTCAGCACGCCCATGAACACGATGCAACTCTGCCGAAATCAGCAATTGCCAAGTAACACCATGGGTATTGCCTAAATCATGGAGCAAT
>PGTJ01000850.1 GCA_002794515.1 Phototrophicales bacterium | reverse complement strand
TGCACGGGCAATGAGTGCCTCCGCTTCATCTAAATTTCCCAATAAACATTGATGCCAACCCCAACCGATAAGCGCCCATGCCATACCACGCTTGTTATTTATGAGGACATGTTCATTCAATACTTGAGCAAACAGCGCATTCGCCTGTTCAGCACGCCCATGAACACGATGCAACTCTGCCGAAATCAGCAATTGCCAAGTAACACCATGGGTATTGCCTAAATCATGGAGCAAT
>PGTJ01000655.1 GCA_002794515.1 Phototrophicales bacterium | reverse complement strand
GTTGATTTTTGTCTCGTGTGCCAAAACCATTTTTAACGTTACTCCTCTAAAATTATCAATCATTTAATTAATTAGGGGCATCAAAAAATGATGCCCTGTGGCATATTTTGATGGTGATATTGTATCACATCCTAAAGTTGCCGTAACGGGGTGCGCCTTCGCCGACCCAATCCCGATTATAACTCATCGAAATCCCAACGGTGAGCGCCATGCGTGTGTCGCGGGGGTCTATCAGACCATCATCCCACAAACGTGCTGTGCCAAAATAGGGATCTGATTCTTCTTCAAATTTTTGGCGTACCATCATTTTCATGAATTCGATTTGTTGCATATCGGGTGTTTCGCCTTTGCTCTTGGCGGATGATTCTTGCACAATCCCCAATACACCCGCGGCTTGTTCTGCGCCCATGACGGCGGTGCGGCTTGTTACCCATGCGAAGATCAGGCGTGGATCGTATGGACGACCACACATGGCATAATATCCCGCGCCGTATGCCCCGCCAATTAACACTGTGAATTGTGGCACATTGCTATTGGCAACGGCGTTAATCATTAGACTGCCATGCTTGATAATGCCACCCTCTTCGTATTTTTGACCAACCATGAAGCCCGTAATATTTTGCAAATAGAGCAGAGGGGTTCGGCTATGATTGCACAGTTGAATG
>PGTJ01000757.1 GCA_002794515.1 Phototrophicales bacterium | reverse complement strand
GATTCACCCAATGCAATGGGAATATCTTGTTGAATATGGTTTGGCAACGGGAGACTTTTTCACTCGTTTGGCGGTGCGTACGCAATGGCGTGCTGACCCTGATTATTGGGTGCGTCAACGTCAAGCATATTTGCGCGATGGTATGGGTTTTGGCTATTTGCCTGTCGGTAATTTGAACGCACCAATCTTGGTAGATGACCTTGCCGCCTCAGAAGAAACATATACATACTTGAACAATAATAATGAGGAAGTAACCGCAACGCGCTTGGTTGGCAATGTCCAAATTTTGACACGGCGTTTTGGTGGTCAGAATATTTTGGCACAGCAATATGTTGACTGGCGCTTAATTCCAGAATCAAACTTCCCCGAACGCATGATTGGTCAAAATGGCTTTTTCCGCATTTCAAAAGCCCGTCATCATGAATCGGGT
>PGTJ01000778.1 GCA_002794515.1 Phototrophicales bacterium | reverse complement strand
TGGTATAGTTGTAGCGTAATCCTAAGCCGAAGGGCAATTGTCGTGGAGATTGCATCATGTCACCTTTCCATTGCCATTTTGCATATTGGTTGTGCGGTCTGTACGGACGAGGGCGCTTCCTAAGCGAATTGAGCCACCCGTTGCACCGACTAATCCGCTAATTTCTGTGAGGGTCATTTGAAGCAATTCATCCACATTTAATGCCGATTGGAATTGACCAACAATCTGGTTGATGGCTTGTTGTTGTTGGGCGTTGAGTTGTGTTTCTTCAAACAAGCGAGCATTATCCAAACTGAGCGCCAAGCGTTGAGCAACCGATTGGATAATATCGACCGAATCATCTTGGCGTAATTCACCAGATATTTCGACTTCTATCGCACCTATCACCTCACCAC
>PGTJ01000712.1 GCA_002794515.1 Phototrophicales bacterium | reverse complement strand
GGGTATCATCATCTTCGGAGAAGGGGAATGTTGTGCCTTTGCCATACACCTCCGATGTCGAGGCGACCAACACTTTTTTGTGATGGCGATGCGCCATTTTCAAGACCGCTTCTGTGCCACCAATATTCACTTCAATAGTACGAATAGGTTCTCTGAGGATTTTTTGCACCCCCAACACCGCCGCCAGATGATAAATCACATCGCATTCGCACACTAACGGTTCTAATGCCGATAGATTACGGATGTCATCGGTCACGATGGTCAGGTGGGGATGGTTGTAGATCTGCGCCAGATTGTCGATTCGTCCTGTGGATAGGTCATCGATCACCATGACTTCCTGACCCATAGCCAACAGATATTCGGCAAGATGACTGCCGATAAACCCTGCTCCACCTGTAATCAGTGCTTTTACCATGCGCTTGCCACACCTCCTCGTTCATTGTTTATGTTACCCGAAATTGCCCAATATAGACAAGCCTATAATCAGAAATATGACGATATAACACCCTTGTAATC
>PGTJ01000615.1 GCA_002794515.1 Phototrophicales bacterium | reverse complement strand
ATTGGATATGATGCGATGACAATAAATTGATACACATCGGCAGGGGCATTCAGTTGCAAATAACCCAACACAATCGTCCGCATTTGAATGGCGATCACCGCCATTGCCGACCCTGTAATCACCCACTTGGTTTGCTGTTTGCGTGCGGGCGAAAAATAAACACGATACCGATAAATACAAATCATCAACACAACCAAGATGAATAATAAATCGATCAGACCAATCATCAAATTGCTACGGTCGCTCACACCAGACCGCGCAATCACATCCCAAATAAAAAAGGCGATGACCAACACAATTGTCCATCGTGGGCGAAAGCGCCCATCGGGGAATATCAATAAAAACATATATAGTAAAATGGCGCTCACGACTGAGAAGAACAACAATCGCTCATCTGAGCGCAAAAATAACGTATAGGTGACACTATTGAGCAATCCAAAAAAGAGCATCGCCCACACGGTATATAATGCCATCCAGTTATCTGACCGTCTGACGACAATTACACTGCCAAATAACAAAAATCCGCCGATTGTCAGAATATCAATCACGACAAAGAACCATGCCTGCGACATATCAACGAGGGTATTGTTACTCGATAAAAAATAGGGGATGCCAAAGGCGAAGATGAGGAGGTGGATGAACACAAAACTGAACCACCCCACCCGTACCACCAAGCGTAGGCGTGGATTTTCGATATTGGTCTGAGAATACGTATCGGTTTTTGCTAATGTCAATATCCGTTGTGTCATGTTGCGCTCACGATTCAACATTAAAGATTTTTGCCATTCCTTCTATTTTAACCTACACTAGGAT
>PGTJ01000098.1 GCA_002794515.1 Phototrophicales bacterium | reverse complement strand
TAAGTTTCCAGTTGTGCTTGTACCAATTGATTGAATCCAAGAGCTTCG
The DNA here is from genome assembly GCA_002794515.1 of Phototrophicales bacterium. GTDB lineage: Bacteria > Chloroflexota > Anaerolineae > Aggregatilineales > Phototrophicaceae. The sequence continues at coordinate 8,197 of PGTJ01000098.1, read as the reverse complement.
CCTGCGATGATAAAACGTGTTTGCCAATCTTCTCGCAAGGGTTCATATAACACGGTTGGAGCAATCTGGGACAAGTGAGGGTATAAGGCTTCGGTGAACATATCATGAGAGCCGATAATTAAATCTGGCTCAACGTTCAAGATTTTTTCGATATTGGGTGGCAAACCAATATCAATAAATTGCCCCCTGAACTGTACAAAGGTTTCTTCGAGATCAGGGTGCATTTTTTGATAGGTGTGTAATATCACGTCTGAAAAAGCAACAGGCGGCATCTCTGCCAAGAGTAATAACTCAAAGACCGTTAAATCGAGTGGTACAATCCGTTGAGGATGGTTAGGGACGCACGTTTCGCCCATCACATGCACCACCAATCGGAAATCTTCATCACATATAACGGGTTCATCAGTTTGTGCCGATACAGAAATGCTAAAGGCAGTGATGATAATCGATATAATCAACATCATTTTCATGATACGCGCTCCAAATGGATGACATGATATTGTGGATAATGATAAGTATGGCTATCACCAGTGGTGGTGATGGTCTCTATATAACGTCTGACCTCTACCCGCCCTTCATATGTACCACTTTCGCCAGAGGGTGATAAATAACAAATGCGAACTTCTGCCCATTGTGGTTGCTGTGTGTTGGGATCTTGTGAAAGGATTTCGCCCTGTTTGACATAATCGAACCAGCGCCACCCGTGCAGTTGCCACAAATGACGTTCTGCCGATTGCAAAAATCCACTATCGAACCCCGCCCAACCCCGATAATGACCGCGCATTGCTAACACATCGCCTGCACGGGTGATAATCTGGTGGGCTTGTGCATCTTCTACATATGCCCAGTAATGTCCTGTTGGCATATCGATTAAAGTCGGTGCAAAGACATGTCCACCGAAATGGCTCACACGCCACACGTGCAACTGCTCATTTGCATAATGACGGCGCAACATGTTATAGAGTGGATAGCCAAACTTGGCACATGCTGCATCGATTGTGCCATGTGTACAGACCAAAATATCGCGCACAGCATCGGCTTGCGGTTGACGATACGACTCAAACTGCATTAACGCATCACGATCCTGATACAATGCCCATATCAACGCACCCATTTCGGCGATTGGCACAAGGTATTCAATCTTATCATATTGCCCAAAAGCAATCTGTGGACGGGTATAGTGTATCACCCGACGGAAGCCCGCCACCGAATAGGCTTCATCTGGGGCAATCACCAATGGGCGATGAGGATAACCTTTTCCTTGTTGATAATCCATCAACCATAACATCAGCAAATCGATGACTTGTTGTGGCAATGGATTGGCTTGGCGCATCATGTCCTTGCGCCAAGGCAGAGGCGTTTCGATGAGGATGGCATCATCAAAACTACCTGCATAACCACCAGGGTCTAATCCTTTTTGAATGGCGAGTTGATTACAATAGGCTTTGATGGTGATTGGTGCATCCATGTGCGTTAACCTCTAATAGCAACCCAGGACGGTTGTGGATTAAATGAATTGGTGAGTGACTTGCTGTTCATCGCCTTGCTAGATGGAATGACCAATGGTGTATTGGTAATGGGGTCTGGGATGATGGTACAGGCAATGCCAAACACCGCATATACCATATCGGCAGTCACAATGTCCGATGGATAGCCTTGTGCCACAATATGACCATCACGCAATGCAATCAGGTTATCGGCATAGCGACAGGCATGGTTCAGGTCATGTAATACCATGACGATGGTTTTGCCACGCGCTACATTGAGGTCATGGAGCAAATCTAGCACATCAATCTGATAGGCTAAATCGAGGAAGGTGGTGGGTTCATCTAACAAAATGGTGTCGCTATCTTGCGCCAAAGTCATGGCAATCCATGCGCGTTGCCGTTGCCCACCACTGAGCGTATCGACTGGACGATCTGCGAAATCGGTCAGATTGGTGATAGCCAGCGCCTCTTGGGTGACATGTTCATCTTCGCGTGACCATTGTTGTAACCAGCTCTGATGTGGATAGCGCCCTTGTGCCACCAATTCATGCACGGTTAACCCTTCTGGGGCGGTGGGACCTTGAGGCAAAATACCCAATTGTTTGGCGAGTTGCTTGGTGGGCATCTTCCATATATCCGCACCATCCAGCACTACAGAGCCTCGTTTTGGCTTGAGTAAACGGGAGATGCCACGTAATAATGTCGATTTGCCACAGCCATTTGCCCCCACCAAAACGGTAATTTGTCCATCTGGAATTGTCACAGATAAATTAGGGATAATGCAGGTATCATCATAAGCCAACATCAAATTTTGTGCGTGTAATTCAGCCATTTCGTCCTCGATATAACAGATACAAGAAATAAGGTGCGCCAATCATGGCAGTGACAATGCCGATGGGTAACTCTGATGGTGAAATCACCCACCGTCCGATTAAATCTGCCAAGACCAATAATGCCCCCCCAAACAAGGCGCTAATCGGCAACAATGCCTGATGCGATGCACCCACCACACGCCGTGCGATATGTGGGGCAATTAATCCTACAAAACCAATTGTGCCAGAAACAGCCACAGCGACCGCCGCCAACGCCACACTGATGACCAGCAATATCACCCGTTGACGCTCAACGCGCATCCCCAAACCTTTAGCGGTATCATCGCCAAGATTGAGCATATTCAGCCAATTGGCACATAAAAATGCCATTGGCAATAACACCATCAACCAACCCACCAGTGTGTGAACATGCGCCCATGTACGTCCGTATACACTGCCTGTGAGCCAAACATAGGCTTGTTGCACTTGGTTGATATTGCCAAAGACCAACATGATATGAGTGAATGCCCCAACAACCGACTCAATTGCCACACCAATGAGGATAAGGCGCAGAGGTGCGCTCCCACCATTTTTCCATGCAAAGATATATATCATAAAAGCGGTGAGCAACGCGCCGATAAATGTGGCTATAGGCAAGACGGTGGTTGATACATCTTTAATCCACACAATTAGTGCCACCGCCACCAAACCCGCGCCACCACTCACGCCTAGCAAAAATGGGTCTGCCAATGGATTGCGGGTGATACCTTGCATGATTGCGCCCGATGTGGCTAATGCCATACCCACCCAAAATGCCACCCAAATGCGAGGTAGCCGAAACGAAAATACCACTAAATGAAATTGGCGATATTGTGGATGGTCTTGTGGCAATGTGCCAAGCATCGTTTGTAGCACTTCTGTTGGGGTTATATGATATTCGCCATAGCTAATGCTGGCGACCAACACAATCCCCATAAAAAGCAACAAAAGCAAAGCAATCCATGGGGCGCGTTTGTCTAATTTATAAGAAAAAAGGGGTGTACGGATGGTTATCCATGTCTGTTTAATCATCGCCTCACCCTCATCCGCGCCAACCAAATGAAGAAAGGCGCACCACATAACGCCATCATTAGCCCAACAGGCACTTCTTGGGGACGGATGACGATTCGCGCCAATACATCGGCTACGGTCAACAAAATGCCACCGATGAGCATGGCATAAGGGATAATCCAGCGATAATCTGCCCCAGCGATGAAGCGAGCAATATGCGGAACGACCAACCCAACAAAGCCAATTGGTCCTGCTAATGCTACCGCTCCACCTGCTAAAAGGACAACAATAATCGCGGCAACACCTTTTATCCATGCGGTATTTTGTCCCAAGCCTTTTGCCACATCATCCCCTAAGCTGATGGTGGTGATTTGCCTGCTGATGAGCAATGCACCAATCAAACCCACAGCAACATACGGAGAAACGGGTATGAATATCGACATATCCCGCCCTGCTAAAGACCCTGCCGTCCAAAAACGAATTTTATCGAGGGCTTGTTGGTCATTAATCAAAATAGCGGTGGTGAATGACGATAAAAATGCCGTCAGGATGACACCTGCCAATGTGAGTCGTAGCGGTGTCGCGCCACCACGCCCCATCGAACCGAGCATATAAACAAGCACCGCAGAAACACCCGCACCGACAAAGGCAAAATACGCATAAGTCGATAATGATGGTGTTCCTAATACGAACACAGCCAACACCACCGCAAACGATGCGCCCGCATTGATGCCCAAAATACCGCTATCTGCCAATGGATTGCGTGTTAGACCTTGCATGATTGCGCCAGCTACCGCCAATGCCATGCCGACCACAATCCCAATCAACACACGCGGAAAGCGCACTGTTTGGATGACCAAATACTGAAAGCGCGTTTGGCTATCCAACTGTAAATTATCCATGTTATTGCTCTGGATGATGGCATCAAATACAGTTTGTGGGGCAATATCTGCCGCACCCAATGTGATGCTCCAAAGCACACATGCCACTAAAATACCGCTCAATATAAACACCCCTGGTAGCAACCAGAAGCGGCTACCAAGGATGCGTGTTTTATTCTGTGAAATCGACTGCGCGTGAGTGGTCATGGTATATTCGTGAGTGGTTGTATATCGAGGAAGGGATATTCGACCCAATCGACTTGTAGCCCTTCATCACCCGAAAACCGTTCAAGATGATCTTTGACCACATACATCACCCGCGCAAAGTGTTCATCATCTTCTGCACGAATGCCAAACACCAATTGTGTATCATCGGCATCCATCCGACACTCGCCAAATCCAAATTGGACCCAGCCACGATTATCATCATAAGTAGCAGTCACTTTGCGGTCGAAATGATTGCATAATGCTTTCAGATAACGCGATGCTTTTGATGTTCTGACAACGGCTTGTGCATAGCGCATTATGAATTCGTCCTTTCAATGATGATGGTTTGAATATCATCCAAGATGGTCATCACACCCAAATATCCACCCAAGCTCGTCCAAATAGACCCATCTATGAGGAAATAGCGGTTATTTTTGACTATATCTAACGATTGAAACAACGGTGTTTGGAGGGCGCTTTGTAAGGCATCTACGGCATCACCTTCGCCAGCCAATGTGCCGATGAACACCCAATCGACATCGACAATATCTAATTTTTCGAGGCTAAGGGGTGGTGTATGTGCGTGACCATCTTGTAAATCGGGGATATTGGTGGGCAAAACCAAACCCAAATCGGTCAGGACGCGGATAGAAATCACCCGTGATGCCATCATCTGAGGACCTTCTGCAGACCAGCGCACAACCACAAATTCATCCCCTATAGCATCAGCGAGTGAATCACGCAGATGAGCAATACGTGCATCATAGGCTTGAATGAGGCTATCGGCTTCTGCTTGCATATTGAATACCTCGCCCACACGGGTCAGGTGAGTTTGCCAGCTTTCTGCGGGTGTGGCGGCATTAAATACGGGGGCAATTGCATTCAATTGAGATAACACATCGGCATCTGTAAACCCTGCAAAGAGGATTAAATCTGGATTTTGTGCGAGGATGATTTCGAGGTTGGGTTGATAGAAAGTGCCTGTCGAGACAACATCTGTCCCCAGATATTGACTGAGATATCGTGGGGGTGTGGTTTGTCCGCGTCCATTGGTCACAGCAACGGGTTGGATACCCAAAGCAAGAAGCGCATCGATATCTAATTCTGATAGCGCCACTACTCGTTTCGGATTTTGCGGCACACATACACCTTCGCCCATCGCATCAATTACCAAACGAAAGTCTGTAGCGCAGGTATTGGTTACAACAGGCGAAATACCCATCGCATCTAACACTGTATCGACCAGTACTTGCATAGAAAGCGGTCCACCAAATAACCAAACGTCCCCACCAAGCCAATAAGCATGATCAGAATTGACAAATGGCAAGGCAGTCCATAAGGGCGATACAACCAATGCGGATTGATAATCGGGTTGTGCGATATAAAAGAAATTGGTATCGCCAATATCGGCAAATGCCTCAAAATTGACGGTTGTGTAACCATATTGTTGGGGGGCATCATCCCACGCATTGGTCAGACCAATTTGTGTTAACACCTGCACAGCTAGGGAGTTGTCGGTGAATAGACGGAAAGTCGGCACATCACTATGCAAAAAGGTCTGTGCTAAGATGAAAGTCTCATTTGCACGCCCTGCATCGACTAAGGCTTGATTGGCAGATGCAAAATAGGCTTGCATCTGGCTCAGAACAGACTCAGCTTGTGCTTGCCGATTGAGTGCAACGGCAATTGTGGTGAAGGTATTCAGCATCTCATCATAGTGTGAAATCTCTGTCGGATATGCGTCAAACACCAGAATAGGGGCAATTGCTCGAAGCGCCTCATAATTATTGGCAACCCGAAAACTGGGGGCAATAATCAGGTCTGGATTGAGCGATGCTATCACTTCCAGATTGGGTTCTTGACGAGTGCCAACATCGACAACCGTAGGATCGAGTTGTGGCTCGATTTTTACCCAATTGTTGTAACCATCAATATCTGCCACACCAACAGGCATAACACCTAATGCCAGAACATCCTCAACATATGACCATTCTAATACAACCACCCGTTGGACATCTTCTGATACACACGCCTCGCCCATTGCATGGGCAATCAGGCGAAAACCTGTCTGACAGGTGTTTTGTTGCGCATTCACCACATTGGTGATAACAATCACGAGCAACAAGACCAAAACCATACGGCTGAATATGTGCTTGTACATGAAACAATCCTTCTGTGCGAAAACAATATACAAGAGCATCTTACTAGATAGCAGGTGGCATTTCTACGAGGCGGATTAAACAAGAAGTTTGTAGATGTGTGTGTAGAATTTGTACATGTTTATGTCAGAAATATCAGGGGAGATAACTCCACAATCAATTTTTTGCAAGATTGAATTAAACCCTTATCAACTTTGGTATGTAAAGACTATTAACAAACAAGTTTATACAAGGGGGGAGTTATCAATCATAAAAAATGGCAATCGCCTAACCACGAGTTGCCATTTTAGAGAGGATATTCAGTTGTCATTATTGATGATTAGGCATTGATTGAGTGCGCCAATTTCTCGCGTGCTTTGCGTGTCGCTTCTACCATATTGCGTAATGAGGCGATCACTTCTTCCCAACCGCGTGTCTTTAAGCCACAATCTGGATTCACCCACAGATGTGTTAATGGAATAACCTCAGAAGCACGCACGATAAGGGCTTCGATTTCTGCCACAGACGGCACACGGGGTGAGTGAATATCATACATACCCGGTCCGATGTCGTTTGGATAGCGATATTGCTGAAAGGCTTGGAGCAATTCTAATTTCGAGCGCGATGCTTCAATTGAAATGACATCGGCATCCATACGGGCAATGGCATCGAGAATATCGTTAAATTCTGCATAGCACATGTGGGTATGGATTTGGGTGACATCTTCTACACCTGCGGCGGTTAATCGGAAGCAATCCACCGCCCATTGCAAATAGGCTTCTTGCTCCGATTTTCGGAGTGGTAGCCCTTCACGTAAGGCTGGCTCATCAATTTGAATGATGCGAATACCGGCATTTTGTAAATCAATCACTTCATCACGCAATGCCAATGCGATTTGCTGGCAAGTGAGGGCGCGGGGTTGGTCATCGCGTACAAACGACCATTGCAAAATCGTCACGGGACCGGTGAGCATCCCTTTCATTGGGCGATTAGTCAGCGATTGTGCATAAGTCGACCAGCCCACCGTCATCGGCGCAGGACGGGCGACATCGCCATAAATAATCGGTGGGCGCACCCCGCGTGAGCCATAACTTTGCACCCAACCGTGCTTGGTGAAGGCGATGCCTGTCAACTGTTCGCCAAAGTATTCGACCATATCGGTGCGTTCAAATTCACCATGTACCAGCACATCGAGACCAATGTCTTCTTGGATGCGGATGGTGCGTTCAATTTCTGATTTAAGGAACGCATCATATTGCTCTTGTGTGATTGTGCCATTGTTAAAAGCTGTCCGTTGGGCGCGGACTTCTGCTGTTTGTGGAAACGACCCAATGGTCGTTGTGGGTAAAATCGGCAGGACAATATGATTGGCTTGTTGAATTTTGCGCGAATGGAAATCACTGTGGCGGTTCAACATGCGCTCATCTACTTCAAGCAGACGCGCCCGCACCTGTGGATTATGTGTGCGGGGTGAATTGCGACAACTTTCAATGGCACGCCGACTGGTTGCAAATGCCCCTTCTACCGCGCTCATGCCTTCATTCATAGCCCGTTTGAGCAATGCCAATTCATCTAACTTTTGGCGGGCAAATGCCAACCACGATTTGAGTTCATCATCCAAT
>PGTJ01000285.1 GCA_002794515.1 Phototrophicales bacterium | reverse complement strand
CATTCGCCCCTACATCGAATACCATGGGCGATGATTTCGACTGTAAGCATTGCGCCAACCAACGATATTCCCCATTGGTCTTCATATCGATATTGCCAGAGTTATGATATTTGTTGATATACATGATGGCTAAATCGTGGAGTATTTTGTGGCGTGGAGTAAAAGCAATAAAACGGCGTGCTAATCTCACAGATAGTTTTTCTGGTTGGGTCATGGTGAACCTATCGATCAGTTCTGATATCTCAACAATATTGATTATACTCGATTTATGTGTGAATAACTATGATCTCACCCCAATATTGCTACTCATTCATAACTCAAGTACACTATGCACAAATAGACCAGCAAAAGGGATATAGCTATCATGAAACGACTACTGCACCTGTTTATCATTATCTTCGCCCTAAGTGCCTGTGCGCCACCCTTAAATTTGAATAAGACTACCCAAACAACCAACATTTACGGTCAATTCACGGTTGCTTATTCAGATAAGTGGTTTATCCACCAAGAATTGGGGCGCATCGCCTTCTCCAATGGCGAAGAAGGGCTAGAAGCCTACCTACGTGATAACCCCATGACGGGCGAATTTGTTGCAGGGGGGGTGTTTGCCTTGCCCAAAGGTGGTACGCTCAACAGCCTAGATGATGTGGTGAATACTTATCAAGAATCGATGATTGCTTCATTGGGCAACCGCGAATCGTTCACCGAGAATGGACGGGCGGGCATCAGCGCCACAGGCAGGACAACCAAACGCGAGATACAAGTGGATGTCGGTGTGGTGGTGGTGGATATTGGTGAGGCATATGGTGTGATCATTTATTATACCGCCGTTGGCAAGGTGAATAATCCGCTCAGTACCATTCGGCGGATGGCGGGTTCGATAACCTTTTCTGCCATCGCCTCATAATTGAGGGATACCACATGCGCTATATTCGTATAACGATGTTGATAGCCATGTTAACAGTTTTGGTGGCGTGTGATGTGCCACCGACCACGCCAGCACCGATCATCGTCCCCGATCTTCAGCCATCACAAAGTGTGAGCGCCACCGATTTTCAGGGGCGTATTATGCGTATCGATTATCCAGAGGCGTGGTTAGCACGAGTCGATAGCAGTGGGGTAATCACCTTGGCGAATCATCAAAATGCGCTTGGCGCGTGGGATGTGGATATTTTCAGTTTGCGACACGGCGAGATGGCGGGTGTGATTGTCGCCATAGACGAGAATAGCATCGCCAATTCGTGGGATCGCAACCTCGAAGCGGTCATGTCGAATAGTCGCGCTCAAATGACGCGCTATAAAGATATGCGTGCGCGCTTCACCGCCAATGAGGCATTCATCAGCAACGGGCGGAATGCCCTCATCACCAATGGCACACTCACTCGTGATGAGCAGGTGGTCGAGGTGATTATCATCGTGGTTTATGATGCAGAAGATGATGGTTATGCCTCGATGTTAATCGGCGCGCCTGTTGGGCAACTGGCGTTATATGAGCCTGTGCTGATGCAAATTGCTGGTACATTCGATTTTATCCGACAATAAAAAGGGTCAATATCATGACGGTGGTGTGTTTGGGTGAATTGTTGATAGATTTTGTGGCACAAGAGACGGGTAAGCGCGTTGGTGAGGTAAACGGGTTTCAGAAGGCGGCGGGTGGTGCGCCCGCCAATGTCGCCGTTGCCGTGCGCCGATTGGGGCATCCCAGCGCCTTCTTGGGGCAGGTGGGTGATGATCCTTTCGGGCATTATCTAGCAGAGGTGTTAGAGGCGGATGGTGTGAATATTGATGGGCTACGATTTAGCAAAGTGGCACGCACCGCGCTGGCGTTTGTTTCGTTGGCAGATGATGGTGAACGCAGTTTTGTATTTTATCGTCATCCGAGCGCCGATATGCTCTATCAACCGCAAGATATTGACGAAGCGGTGTTATCGACTGCCAAAATCTTTCATTTCGGGAGCATCACCCTCATCACCGAGCCGAGTCGTTCTGCGACCATCCAAGCCGCCACACACGCCCGCCAGCAAGGGGCAATTGTGTCGTATGATCCGAATTTGCGCCTCGCCTTATGGGATTCGCCCGATAGCGCCAAAGCAGGGATGTTGTTGGGCATGGGGTATGCCGATATCATGAAAATCAGCGATGAAGAATTGGTCTTTCTGACGGGTGGCGATGATATTAAACCACTCTGGAATGATACACTCAAGCTGATTTTGGTCACACATGGCGCGAATGGCGCAACGGCATATACCCGTGATGGTCAGGTGGTGCATCAAAAGGCATATTCTGTTCAAGCAATCGATACCACTGGTGCGGGCGATTCGTTCATGGCGGGGGTGCTGGTTGGCATCCTTGAGCACGGTGCCCCATATGCACATCACCTTGCCGATATACTCAATTTTGCCAATGCTGTGGGGGCAATCACCACAACGGGTCGTGGTGCTATTCCATCATTGCCTACCCGTGTGCAAGTACGCGCATTTATTGACAAAATGCGTTAAAATGAGGGTATCATCGGATATCATAGGCGAGGCATCATATGAGCAATGACCCATTAGTGAATACGCAATTTGGGCAGTATTTCATTGAGCAACAAATCCAAGTCGGTGGCATGGCAACGGTGTATCGCGCTACCAACCAAAGTCGTGGATTTGTCGTGGCGCTCAAAATCCTCAAAAGCACTTATCAACGCGAACCCGATGTTGTCGAGCGATTCAAACGCGAAGCAGAAGTCGCCGCCACGCTCAAACACCCGCATATTGTGGATTGTATTGATTCGGGCGATGTAAATGGCATGTCATATTTGGCGATGCCCTATATTGATGGCGGGAGCATTGCCGATTTATTCAAAAAAGGGGGCGCACCGATTCCGTTATGGCGCACGGCAGAGTGGTTATCACAGATTGGTATGGCGTTAGATTATGCTCATCAACGCGGGATCGTCCACCGTGATCTCAAGCCGGGCAATATTTTGTTAGATAGAAATCACAAAGCCTATCTGACTGATTTTGGCATTGCCCGTGTTTTAGAAGCGGTGAGTCTGACGATGCCCGGTACACCCATGCCCGGCACGGTGCGTTATATGTCTCCCGAACAAGCGCGTGGTGAGCCGAATGTGAATCATCTCAGTGATATTTATGCCTTTGGCGTGGTGGCATATATTTTGGCGACAGGTTATTATCCGTATGACGGCAAAAACGAACCAGCTATCTTAGACCAACACCTCTCGTTGCAATTACCACAACCAACACGGGCAAATCCACAATTGCCACAGGCGTTAGATGGTGTGTTATTCATATGCCTTGCCAAACGCGCTCAAGACCGTTATCAACGTGCTACCGATTTCGCCAATGCCTTCCGCCAAGCCATTGTCGGTTATGAGCAGACGATGGTCATTGTCGATCCCAAACGTCCCAATCCTGCCGCGCCTAATCGCCCACCAACCGAGAACAAGCCACCAACGGCGCTACGT
>PGTJ01000462.1 GCA_002794515.1 Phototrophicales bacterium | reverse complement strand
GCGTGAGCTATTCTCGCCTAGCAAATTATTCAAGTCCCATGGGGTGGTGTTGGCAATGATGAAATCTGCCTCAAAAAAGGTTTTCTCTTTGCCTTTGCGCCCTTTTTGTGCCCATACACCGACTGCACGTCCGTTTTTCATCTCGATTTTAATGACGCGCTGTTTGTAGTGGATAGCACCACCGAGTGCGTGCAATTTTTCGATGAGCGTATCGGCAACGCCACCGATACCTGTTTCGATATGATATACGCCCTGACGGGCTAAATCCAACGCCGTTGCACCATATAGGGCATTGACATGTTTAGTCGTGGTCTGTGCCGAGATGAGCAATTGTGCATCTAAAAAGCGCACAAACACCTCGTCATGATGCAAACCATGCCAGCGTAACCAATCATACACGGTGCTGAATACGAAGGGGATGATGCGTAAATCTCGTGGAAAATTGAGAAGACCTACTTTTGCCAATTGTAAAAATTCTGCCACGCTACGGGGTGGGAAGGGTAGCCCTTGTGCCGATAACGACCATGCAATGGCGGCAATCTGTGTTTGTTCTTCCCAAAAGCGGGCGGTATGTGGAAATTTCGCCAACACATCGGCATTATCGGCGGTGAGCGATACCGATCTATCTGGCAGATGTGTCACCCATGCGGGGTCATGTGGTCTTACCCGCCATGTTAAGTCGAGCTTGTCACCGACCAGTGCGTGCGGTCCGTTGGGCTGAAATCCACCCACCACCGTTGCACCCGACTCGAACCGAAATCCTTTGTGGGTGAATGTGCTGGCACAGCCCCCTGCATAACTTTGGGCTTCTAACACAGTGACATCATAACCTGCTTGTTGGAGCAGTGCCGCGCTGGTTAATCCACCAATACCTGCGCCGATGATGATAATTTTATTCGACATAGACAACTTTCAGAACATTCTGAACGATAAAAACATCACCATGATAATGTGAAAAAATGAGCAATGGGTGAAATTTTGGCTATTTTTTGCTCAATGCGCGTTTGGTTTGCATATGTCGATAAAAAAACAAAAAGCGTAATGGTATGCCATCGAACATCAGGCGGGTTAATAATCCCTGTATGCCATTTTTATGCCCCAATGTTACCCTGTCGGTGAGCCAAATCCCCCCTTCGGCTTCTTCAAAAATGTGTTCGTGACGCCAATAGCCCATCGGTCCCGCCACCATCACATCGGCGAAAGAAGTCGGGATAGGACCCGCCTCATGACGGGCGTGCCAACGAATAGGGATGAAAGCAAACCACAGGGTGAAATGCAAATCGCCTTCGGTTAGTGATTGTATCCATTCGCTATTGATTTGCACGAATAACGGTGGTGGGGTCAGTTTGGGCAAGGCTTTTGGTGATGAATGAAAATCGAGCATATCTTTCATGGTCGTTTTGACGAGGCTCTTTTTTTCATATACATGTGTTTTAAGAGATGGCGACTCCATATAATATTTCCTTTACATTTGGGCTGGTCTGTGTTCAAATTATGCGTGTCCAATCTAAAAAAACAGTTCATCCTTTGATGAATAGTTCATAAGAAGGTAGCATGATAAAAGACCAACTTGCACACCCTGTTGCCTCATCTACCACGATTTTTCGTGTGGATGTATGGCATAAAGCACGTCATGTACAGCAATTACCCGATAGTCACCAACAGGTTATCACCTCTCGATTATATTTCTTAGGTGGAGATTTAACCGAGCAAGATATTCACATCCTTTGCACACAACTTCTAGTAGACCCCGTAACCGAGCAATATGCCATCAACACCCCGTACCACATCCCGAACATGACCCACAGCCTCGATGT
>PGTJ01000708.1 GCA_002794515.1 Phototrophicales bacterium | reverse complement strand
AATTCTTCGCGCCAATCTTCGGGCAAACTGAGCATTTTCTCTGGTGAAAGGGCAAAAGACACATCTTCAACAGTCAACGATCCAAATTCTTCGGTGGCGAGTTTATTGGCGATGGCTTCATCGGGCAAGTGGACATGCACCCAAAACCCGATTTGTGTGCCCACTTGCGGGATGCTTTGCAGATGCAATGTGCCACCCATCAGTTCCACCAAATGCTTGGTGATTGCCAAGCCCAAGCCGGTGCCTTGCAGATCATCTTCGCCTTGTGGCAGGCGGACAAATGGCTTGAATAAATCATTCTGCAACTTGGGCGCGATGCCAATGCCCGTGTCGCGCACTTCAAACAGCAACGATGGTTGTTCATCGTGATGTTGCAGTGCCACCCGCAACACCACAGCACCTTGTGTGGTGAAGCGGATGGCGTTGGTGAGCAAGTGGCGCATACACACCATAATTTTGCTCTCATCTTGCTCTACCCAACGGGGCAGATCATCGGGAATATCGATGATGAACTGCAATCCTTTTT
>PGTJ01000599.1 GCA_002794515.1 Phototrophicales bacterium | reverse complement strand
TTACACGCCTGTGCGGTGGCGCAACGACTCGATATGACTCGTGTGTTCATCCCACGCTATCCGGGTGTGTTATGTGCGTTGGGCTTGCTCATGGCAGATATTAGCCTAAATTATAGCCAAGCGGTTATGGCTCAATTGCATGAACAAGGCGCATTATCAACCATTCGCACCGCCTTGATGATTGGTTACGAGAACGCCCAAGCCGATTTATCTGCTGAAGGTATCGCCGATAACGACCGTATTTTCATCCCCAGTTTGGATATGCGTTATGTCGGGCAGGCATATGAATTGAACATCCCTTATTCCCAAGATCTCGATCTCGCCAGCGCCTTTCATGAGGCACATCATCAAGCGTACGGACACGCCCTACCTGACCGCTCGATAGAGGTGGTCACAGCACGCCTGACGGCGATAGGCATGGTGGCGCATCCCAATATCCAACCCGAAAAAATGGGCAATAATCCATCGGCAGATGACGCATGGTTGGGTGATAAAACCACATCCAAAGGGGAACAACTGCGCCTATATGATCGTGATAAATTGCCCATTGGCGCGGTTATTACTGGCGGTGCGCTGATTTTTCAGCTAGATAGCACCATATACATCCCCGCAGGGTGGCGTGCCATATGTGATACATTCCGTAATTTGATTTTAGAACAAATATGATACAATAGGTTATCGTACATTTAATCTATTTAGGATGAACCTATGAACAAAACAGAACTTCTTTACGTAACGCCTGTTTTACCATCACTCAATATTGCCCAGAGTGCCGAATTTTATGTCGACAAAATGGGTTTTGTCGTTGACTTTCAAGGGGAAGATTATTTGGTCATCAAGCGCGAGCATCTCATTTTGCACTTTTGGTTATGCAATAACCCCGTTTTGCCACCCAATACCAGTTGTTATA
>PGTJ01000762.1 GCA_002794515.1 Phototrophicales bacterium | reverse complement strand
TCTGAGAGTGATAAATCGAAGCCAATAGCTTCGTAACCACGCCCTTGCAAATATTCATCCCATACACCACCGACCAATTGCTTTTCATATTGTTTATATTCATTTAGTTGACGGCGCATGTTTTCGAGTGTGGTGCTTTGGTCATTCAAGACAAGCCGTAAGGCATTGATGGTGACAACATCTTCTAAAATCACCGCCAAGCCTTCTGCCAATAATTCTAATGCCCGCATCCGCATTCGATTAAATTTGCCTTCTGAGCTTTGAATATCCAACACCGCAACCACATCATCACGCACGATGATAGGAATAGCCAAGCCATAAACCGTTGAGGGCAAAAAGTGGTCATAACGCACATCGGGTTCTTTGTTCGTCATGAATATCGGCGTTTTTGTGCGTAAGGCTTGTGTAAGGATGTTGTTATC
>PGTJ01000692.1 GCA_002794515.1 Phototrophicales bacterium | reverse complement strand
GGGATGAATGCCCGCATATTGACCACAGGAATGCGTGTTTTGGCGGGGGAATTCGACTGGTCGTCCAGTGGCACGCATATTGCCTTCACCTCGCAACGCGATGGCAATATCGAAATTTATATGGTGAATATTGCCAACGGCGCACTGATTAACCTATCGCGTCATCCACGCGAAGATTTTTATCCTAAATGGTCGCCCAATCAGGATGAAATCGCCTTTATATCCACACGCAACGGCGGGCAACATCTTTTTATCATGACGATGGATGGTGGGAATATCCGTCAGATCACGCATGGGAATATGTCTATCTCGCATGTGAATTGGTCGCCCGATGGACAGTGGCTGGTGTATAGCGCCGCCCCGACTTATCGTTATAATCGGCATTTGTTCATTATATCCGCCGATGGTGGCGAGCCACGTCAGCTCACATTTTCTTCTGATGATGATTTTTTGCCGATATGGAAGCCGAAGTGATGCAACAGGTATTCTTTCCGCGAATAATCCGTTATATGACCAAGCTGATGCTCATCAACAGCCTATTGGTGATCTTCATGGTGTTTATG
>PGTJ01000336.1 GCA_002794515.1 Phototrophicales bacterium | reverse complement strand
GATAACTATGTTATGATGTGTGGTGGATATTCATTATTAATCAAGGCGAAGTTATCATGGCAAAAGACGACCTCAAAAAATTACGCAGTAAAAACCCCGAAGAACGAAAAGCCGGTATACGGGCTGTTGCCAAATCATTAGACCGCAATGCCCTTGTTCAACTGGCGGTCATGGCGGGGGATGATCCCGACCCCGATATTCGCAAATTGGCACAACAAGCGGGTGTGTATATTCGCCAAAAGACGGGTGATATACAACCTGAACCATCCTCAGATAAAAAGATAGAAAAAGTCAAACGCATCACCGTAGATGAAGCCAGCGCACAAAAAGCCCGTCAATTGGTGCAGTATGCTGGCGCACAACTCGATGGTGGCGATAAAGCAAAAGCAGTGAAAGCCTTGGTCAAGGCAATTGATTTAGACCCCAACTTACGCCACGATAGCTTTTATATCAGCCTGAGCGAGAGTTTTACCCAGCTTGAAGGTGATGAGGCGATACGCGCCCTCAGAGATGAATCGCGTATCGAAAGCGCGGTGCAAAAAGACGTACAAATCAAATTAGACAAAGCAACTCAGGCGCATCGAGAGGAAATTGGGTCGGCATCAGGGCGTGATGTGTTGTTCGATATGGGCTTATTCACATTAGTTAGCGTGGTGATTGTTGTCGTGTTATTATTTCTCACCGTATATCAGGCGGGGCAATATCAGACCAATTTGGATGCCAACAAAGAATTGTTGCAAACCGCCTTTGCCGAACAAGGCACACCGCGTATTGTATGGCGAGATGGCACTGTGGGGAATAATTTGAATTTCGACCTCATTCGTTCCGATGTATCGGCAGTGTTTGCTACTATCCCCCAAGCTCCGCCTGCGCCACTTCCGCCCAAAACTGATATTTTGCAACCCACCGAATTTTTTGAACAAACCACCTTGCCTTATTGGACACAATTGGGCATTGGTATCATCATCGTGCGCGGACTCGGTTTAGGCATGATCGCCCTCATGGCGGCTTTGCTCTTTATTGGGGTTGTGCATCTGTTCGCACAGACATTCTTTGGTGGTGATGGACGCTTTGCCTATACGGCACATCGTTTATTCACACTGTTCACTGGGCGGGCAATTTTATTCGCCATAATCGGTTTTGCGGGCATCATCCTGTATTTTAGTGGGGGGGGCAATGAGACTAACGCCCTTATCTTTATCGGTATTTTTGCGCTATTCGCCTTCTTTACAGTGCTGAGTAGTGCCACAACTATCAAAAGGGCGTATCGCTTTGGCATTTTTTCGGCATTGATTGTGCTGATTGTCGCATTGGCATCGGCGGTGGTGTTGGGCGGATTAGCTGGATTTTTGTTCACGCAAGCAGTATGATGTAAGATGAATGCGTATTCTCCCGTCAATGATGATAGAATGCAATACAACCATTGTTAACGAGGTAATTGGTTATGCCAAGATGCACCGATAATGAACTCAAACCCATGCTCGATTTTTTGGTTGCACCAGAAGATGAGTATGTCGAACATATTGATTGTAGCGATTGTGATACCTTGGCATCTTTGGCAGAGCGAGTCGCTAAGGGCGCAACAGTTGCCGAAGTATTGCCAGAATTGGAGAATTATCTCCATTATTGGCGCGATTGTCGTGAAGAATTTGAAGCATTGGTGATTTTGCTCAAAGCCGAAGATGACGGCACACTCACCGATGCGTTAGATAAACTGTTTGAAGCGGTGAAAAATCAGACAACGGATACCGCCGAATAAGTGCCGATTATTGTTTAACGATTGTGTTATCATCAAAGGTGTGAAGAAATATGCAAATCGAAAAAAGACGTGTCGTGATCATTGGTTCTGGACCCGCTGGTTTTGCCGCCGCCGTATATACTGCACGGGCGCAACTCAATCCCGTGGTTATCGCAGGCAATACGCTCGGTGGTCAGGTGGCGCTCACCCATGAAATCGAAAATTATCCGGGCTTTCCCGAACCCCTGAGTGGCATGGAATTGGTGCAAAAATTCCAAGAACAAGCAGAACGCTTTGGCGCAGAAGTCGTTTTTGATAGTGTGACCGAAGTCGATTTCACCAAAGGGTCGCCATTCACCGTCAAGACGCATAATACCACCTATCTCGCCGATGCGGTGATTATCACCATTGGCGCAGACCCGCGTAAACTCAAAGTCCCCGGCGAAGCAGAATTGACAGGGCGGGGGGTGAGTTATTGTGGCACATGTGACGGCTTCTTCTTCAGAGGCAAAGATGTGGTGGTGGTTGGTGGTGGCGATAGCGCCCTCGAAGAATCCATCTTCCTCACACGCTTCGCCAACAGCGTGAATATCATTCATCGCCGCGATACCTTGCGTGCAGGTGTGGCATTGCGGAATCGTGCCGAAAAGAACCCGAAGATCAGCTTCACATGGAATACGGTTGTCGATGAAATCATCGGCACAGATGGCAAAGTGACCCATGTCAAATTGCGTGATGTCAACACGGGCGAAACATGGGAAAAACCCACCGATGGCATTTTCATCTTCATTGGGCATGTCCCCAATAGCACCTTCTTTGAGGGGCAAGTGGCAATGAATGAGAACGGCTACATCATCACCGACCAGCGTTATCGCACCAGCGTAGAAGGGGTGTTCGCCGCGGGCGAAATCCAAGATGAAATTTGGAGACAAGTGGCGACATCGGTCGGGCAAGGCACATCGGCTGGTATGAGCGCCATCCATTGGCTCGAAGAAAATGAAGAACACCTGCAAAATTTAGATGAACCGGTTGCCGTAGAAGCGTAATATCGTACCTGATAACATGCTATTTTGTCGCGCCGATGG
>PGTJ01000766.1 GCA_002794515.1 Phototrophicales bacterium | reverse complement strand
TGGATGCTGTGATAGGTCATCAAATCTTGCGACCGCCCCAAATTCACGGCGTAATACGGACGAATGAGATGCTCATACAACATCTCGAGGTGGGACATATCGGGATGGTGGATATATAACAACAAATTCGGTCGGAATAGCAATTCGCGGTCATATGGATTGACCTCTACGGGGTCATCATAATGCAGATGTTCTTTATAATCCACGAACTTGCCATGATGCGTGAAGCGATAACCGAATTGCCAACCGTCTGGTGGCAAATAATTGCCATAGGCACTACACAAATGCCCGTAGATGGTGGACGGGGGTGGCATCTCGAAAGTGGGCTGATACCCCTGCGTGAAGAAGGGGTATCGGAAAGATGTCACCGCGCCACTCATTTCTAGTGTGAGGACGGGTAGGGTATCCATAGCG
>PGTJ01000254.1 GCA_002794515.1 Phototrophicales bacterium | reverse complement strand
GGGTCGCCCAAAAGCCGATATTCACCAGCACGGTCAAAATCCGCCCTGCATCGCGGAATTGGGCATCGAATGCGCCGAACATCAAGCCAAAGCCCAAGCCAAGCAACACTGTTTGGAGCAAGAAGAACGGCACCAGCAAAATGCCCGCAGTGAGATGAATAACAAACGGCGGTGGTGGGATGAAGGCGGTGGTCGCCACCAGCGATTGGGCAAAGATGAATGGATGCGGTATGGTGAGGGTATGCAAGAGCAAAAACAGCACCAATATAAGGAAATAGAAGACAAAATCGAACAAGCTGACGCACGCGCTGACCAGCACCAAGATCAAGCGCGGAAAATACACCTTTTTGATGATGCCCACATTGCTTGTCAGGCTATTCATGCCACTGATTGCCGTTGTTTGGAACAACGTCCACGGCACTAATCCACAAAAGACAAATAAAGCATATGGCACATCGTCGCTCGGAAAGCGAGCGAGGACGCTGAACACCACTGTATAGATGAGCATACTGACCAACGGATTAATCACCGCCCACAACACACCTAAAATCGATTGTTTATAACGTGCCGAGATTTGGCTACGTGTCCATACCCATAATAAATCGCGGTATTGCCATAATTCGGCGATATTCAGCGCTTGCCAGCCACGCGGTGGCGTGATGATAGTGATAGTCGGTTGGGTCATAAATGGGTTTCATATCCGAATTCTGCTGGTCATCAATTGGGTTCTAGTTTAGCATTGTGTAACAATTCTCTCAACCCCGATAAACAAAAAAGCGCCACAGAGTGACGCTTTTTTTGATGTCTCGATGAAATGCGTGGCTGAATTAGCGACGGCTATTCAGTTTGACCACATTGGCGGCTTGTTCACCTTTGGCACCTTGGGTGATTTCAAACTCGACACGTTCCCCTTCTTCGAGGGATTTGTATCCGCCACTGTTGATGGCAGAAAAATGCACAAAGACATCTTTGCCATTGTCGTGCTTGATGAACCCATAGCCTTTTTCGGCGTTAAACCACTTCACTTCACCTTGAATACGTTGAGACATTGCGACTTACTCCTGTGCTAATGCAACTTTGATTGATAATCGGTATTCACAAACAGGTGGGCATCCATCTTTTTTATTGCTACAAAGCTACACAGGAGAATTGCCTTACATCTCAAATCTTGGGAAGTGAATGAAAGTACCAATTGCTTCAACTCGTGTTACTTGTGGTAATTTGTTTGAGGAATGCACCTCTCATGTTCGCAAATCCACCTATAGCGTAACCCACAATAAGGGGTTTGTCAAGCATTTGCCCCGTATCTGATGGGTAACAAGTCGCCCATCACTACCTCTGTGTCGGCTGTGGGGCTGTATCAACACAGGTCATCATCTCGCCATCAATTTTGTTGACTATACGAATGGCATGAAGCACCATATCAGGTATGCTTGCGAATAATCGCCATTAAAAGCACACAAGCCAAAAAATCGGGCAAAATTAACCCCTTCAGTGGGCTTTAACGATGGCGAAACAAAACAGCACAACTCACAAGCGACAGATAGAAATTTTGTTTTGTATGTAACATATAGGTAACGTATATGTTACATAGTTATGAGGGGCTATTGGCAGATTAGCCGATGAAAAAATTCGCCCTCTGTTTTGGAGGGCGAACATGGGCGATGAGACGATGCTAGGGACAGGCAACCCCAAGCGATTACGGTGCTTGGGGTGTGGTCTCGGCGGGTGGCGGGGTATCGGTTGGGGTATCATCAACAGGCGCGCCCTCGCCAGGGAAGTCATCTGGGAAGAGGCGTAAGCCCGCGCACGCGCCGATGGTGGCGGTGGATGACAAAATCCAGCCGAAGCCGTCATCCAACAACACACGATACCACTTGGTGGTCTCGGTGCGTCCGTAGAGGGTGGTGATATTTTCGGCAAACAGACCGCCGATGATGGGGGCTTGGCGGTTGGGTGCGATGCGGACGTTGATGGTGACATCATCGGGTGTGGTGATGGTGGCGGGGCACCCATCGAGGGCGGAGTCGAGTTGCTCGAAGGTGGTGGCGCGGACGATATCGCTCAGGGTACCGCCGAAATCGGCGCGGATGCCGAAGCCGAGGGGGACGTTGGCGGTGGCATCGGTGGTATCGGCATCGACCGCTCCTTCATCGACCAGCATGGCGGAACGTTTGGTCTCTTCGACACGGATGCGAAAGACCGTGCCACGCGCCACCAGGGTCATGCCCGGTGTGAGGATGGTGTAATTGGAGTTGGCATCGAGCAAGCGCCCCAACCGTTGGATAGTCTGTCCGACCACGACTTCGGCTTCGAGGGTAAAGCTATTGGCGATTGCCTCGAAGCGATTGATTTGATAGGTGGTATTGGGGAGCAATTCGGTATCGGTGCCATTTTCAAAGAAGGTGATGCGGGCGCGACCGGTTTGGTTGGTGCGGATCATATCGCCCACGCCAACGATGGCTTCGAGGCGGATGGGCAACCAATTGCTGGTATTGACGCGCAACACCTCGACACCGGCATCTAACACTTCGAGGGTGGCGGCGAGTTCGGTGGGGGTTTGAGCGTGGGTCATCGCGCCTGCGAGCAGAACAGATAAACTGATGGTGACGAGCAAGATCAGGCGTTTCATGAGAAAAAATCACCTTTGGTTCGGTAAACAAACAGATGCTGTTGATTATACCCTCAGTGAACAATTTTTGCCTCATGATAATGGCAATTGGTTTGTTGTTGATGAAGCAATAAAAATCCGAAATTTTCATGAATGATTAGCAGATAATTTGTAAAGGGTTTGTACAGGTTCTGAATTTTCTCTGAATTTTTGGTTATGAACAACCAATTAAAAACCAACGTATGTTACAATATGGTCAGAAATGAATGCAGAAACACTTTGTCTTGGTGTTGCATTGGTTTGTGAATACATACGATGTTGGTCTTTGCCCCGTAGATATGATACATCCCCAGCAACCCCGCAAAGTTACAAAAAGGCAATCATTATGATAACTATCATCAATGTTAGAAGGAGTTACAGGTGATGAAAATCTCCAGACGTTCTACATTACGGTTCTTGGGATTTTCGCTCGTCCTGCTGGTGGCGTTAGCGGTGGTGGCGAATATCGCCGCGGCGACAGCACCGACACAAGCAGGCAGAGTAGAAAGTTCTGTAAACAGTGTGCCAGTGGTGGCAGAGGCAACTGAAGAGATGCCCGACCGTCCACAATTCACACAAACATCGTGCGCGATGGCGATCGATGATTTGGGCGATAACAACCCATTCACGTATCAATTCAGCGCGGTCAATGCCAACAATATCGCCAGTTATAGCTGGGATTTTGGCGACACCAATACCGGGACAGGCACACCTGTCAGTCATACCTATACCAGCACAGGGACATTCACCATCACCCTGACCTGTACACCACTGCCCGGATTTGGGAGCGATATTGTGTTGACAGGTCAAGTGAGCGTCAGCCAGCCCCCATCGGCGGGATTTTTCTTATCGCCAGGGCAAGCGGTGACCAGCAGTGGACCAGTGACGTTCACCGCCACCAGCACCAGCACGCCCGCTGGACTGACAGAAAGCTGGTGTGTAAGCACCACACCGCCCCCCCCTGCGCCTGTGCCAGCCTCATTTTTTGATAGTTTAAGCTGTTTGGGGACGAGCAACAGCTACACCCTCAGCACATTTGCCACAACCCATTATTATTATTTGAAGGCACAAAACACGGCGGGACAGGCATCGGTTGCCGTTTTGTCGTTTATATTAAATGCCACTGCGCCCAGCATGAGCTTTACGCTCAATCCACAAACGGGTCCCGCGCCGTTGACGGCGACCGTGACCGAGATTGATTATGCCACGGGTCCCGTGACCAGCATCAGCTACACGTTGACGGGTCCAGTGAGCGGGACGTATCCTGATGTGGCATCGTTGAATGCGGCGCTGGTCGGTTTGGCGG
>PGTJ01000618.1 GCA_002794515.1 Phototrophicales bacterium | reverse complement strand
TGGATGGAGTGGTCTTGGCAGTGCGGGCAGGCAAAACACGCCGTGACCATCTTTCACAAGCACAACAATCACTCGCACGGGTGCGTGTCAAGGTATTGGGGACAATCCTCACCAATGCCCCGCGTGAACGTGCCAAGACATATTAAACAGGAGATGATTTCATGAAAGGTCTTATCCTCAGTGGGGGCAAAGGCACACGCTTATATCCCCTCACGTATACCCAAGCCAAGCAACTCATTCCACTGGCGAATGTGCCAGTGCTGGTGCGCGTTATCCACACCATACGCGAGGCGGGCATCACTGATATTGGCATTGTTGTTGGTGATACTGCATCACAAATTCAAGAGGCACTCGGCAAGCGGTCAGATTTAGCCGATGTCAATATCACCTATATTCGTCAACTCAGTCCTGACGGATTGGCGCATGCCGTCAAAGTTTCGCAAGATTTTTTGGGCGATGACCGATTTGTCATGTTTTTGGGCGATAATGTGATTCAAGGGGGCATCAGCCCGCTCATCCGCCAATTCGCCCAGAGCGAATATAACAGCCAAATCGTCTTGAAAGCCGTGCCGATGGAAAGCGCCAAGAATTACGGCATTGTGCAATTGCATGAAGATGGCAGTATCGAGCGCCTCATCGAAAAACCACCCGTGCCACCGACAAATTTGGCATTGGTCGGCATTTATATGTTCGATCATCATGTCTTTGAGGCGGTGAATAGCATCCAACCCTCTAAACGGGGCGAATACGAAATCACCGATGCTATTCAGTGGCTAATAGACCACCATTA
>PGTJ01000286.1 GCA_002794515.1 Phototrophicales bacterium | reverse complement strand
TCTGATAGCTGGTATAACCTGTTGGATGCACCTTGCTGATATCGAAACGACTATCTATCGCCCCACTGACCATCACAATCAGGGTATCGCGTGCCAATAATGGCGTGAGCCGACTTTCGACAAAGGTGAGTGTGCGACCCGTTTCATCTATCAGTTCCACGCGCACATTGTTGGCGAGGTCTCTGGCAGTGATGTATAAAAATAAGGATTGCCTGCCAGTGTTCAATTCCACAGGGGTGCTATAAGTGTGTTCAATCCCCCTGCCCGATGTGGCTGGACGCACCACCAAACTCCCCCGCAGGGTATCGCCACGATTATCAATATCGATGCGTATGGGCGACCAATAATCGGGACGAAAGAATGTATCGTAACCCGCGCTGATGGTCATGCTGAGTAAATCGCCAAAATTGCCTTGTGCGCTGAGTGGCACGCCGATGGTGATGACACTCCACAGGAGCATCACGATAATTCCAAAACCAATACGCCTCAACATCCGCAAATTTCCTGAATCAAATAAACCAATATAGGCTTATTTTAACATGTCATGCCCATCATGTGCTTGTGTGGATATATCCCATTATGGAAAAAGTGTTAAATTTTTATGGGGATGTTATGGTGCATATAATCTCTGATAAACGGCTACCGTAGCCGAAGCAATTCCCTCATGGGTGAAATATGTACGAAAACGTGCTAATCCTTTTTGGACGAGTGCATAACGATAGGCGTTATCGGCGCGAATACGCGCAATGGCATCTCGTAAGGCAGGTATATCCCCTTCTGGCACGATAACCCCTGCATCACCAATCACACTCGGGATTGCCCCACTATCAGAGCCAACAACCGCCACCCCGCTCGCCATCGCCTCGACCAGAACACGCCCAAATTGTTCTTTCCAGTTGGGATAGGTGAGCGAGGGCAACACCAACAGGTCTAGCTCATGATAATAAGGTGGAATTTGCACCGATGGCAGATGTGCATCAAATTGCACCCTATCGGCAATGCCCAATAATTTCACATGACTTTTGAGGGCATCTAACAACGGACCACTGCCCAATATGTTCAAGCGCCAATCACCATCCAATCCACCAACGGCATCTAATAATACCATCACCCCTTTTTCTTCCACCAACCGCCCAATAAAGCCGATGGTGAAGGTGCGTTTGGGGATGATGGGCAACGGAAAAAAGACATCGGGGTCTGTGCCAAATTGGGGGATGGTTTGCATCTCGCCTCGATACCCTTTAGAACGCCAAACCTCACCCGCGCTATCTGTCCCCATCAGGGCATAATCGACATTCTGCAACACCCACCGCTCCCCCCACGAAAAGGGGATGGGATAATCGCGCTTGATATTCTGCCAACTAAAAAATAATGTTTTCGCGCTGACCCGCTTGGCATGATATAAAGATTGCCACGTCGCCAGATTATACGGTTCTTCATCAATATGGATGATATGCGGTTGGAATTGGCGGATTTTTTTGCCCAATCCGACATAATAATGTAGATGAAAATTGCCATTAAACCGCAACGGCAACACTGTTAAATCATAACCATTGGTATAAGCCCGTTCGAGGGGGATTTCGCCCCGTTCATCGCGCCATGATGGTGGCACAACCACACATAAATCCATCCCTTTTTGGGCGATAAGTTCGAGCTTACGCTGATAGATCCCCACTACACAGGCTTTGGATACCATCAAAACCCGCAATGTCGTCATGTCAGCATCCTTTTGCGTTTGAAGATGTTCAATCGGGTTAACAGACGTGGGGTGATGATCCCTTGTGGAAAGAACAACGCCGCGGCGGTGAGCAATCCACCATAAATGATGAGCCGTCCATTTTGTAAAAAGTCATTAAGCCATGATGCGCCAGAATTGGCGCGAAGTACTTCGGGCAAAATGGTGAGGATAATCGCCCCGAAGACTGGTCCGATAATGGTGCGCGAGCCACCGACCACCACAAAGGTCAGGTACAACACACCCGCATCAAACGAGCCTTGTCGTGGATTCCATGTGTTCAAAAAATGGGCATAAACCGCGCCGACCATCCCCGCCAACATCCCGCCCAAAGCGAAAGCGAGTACTTTATAATATGTTGTATATACCCCACTGGCAGATGATGACAATTCATCTTCGCGGATAGCCCGAAATGCCCGCCCGATTTTTCCGCGCTCAATGCGGTAGATAAAAATCATACTCAAAATGAGCATGGGCATAGCTATCAAGGCATAATCGAGCTTGCCCACAAAGGTCTGTGGAATGCCGAAGATGCCACTCGACCCACCAATCTCCTTCGCCCCTTCGGCTAAGGTGCGGATAACCTCGACAAAGGCGATGGTGGCAAGCGCCAGATAAATCCCACGCAGGCGAATCGCCAAAAAGCCGATAATCCCTGCGAGTATCAAACAGACCATCGCCGCAATGCCCATTTGGATGAACATCAAACTGAGCGGGTAATCGTTGTTATAGCGATACTGCTGGAGCATCAGCATGACCACATTGGGCGATATGCTCTTGGGGATGGGCAATATCAATGGCTGATAAAATTGATGAAAGACCTGTGTGGATAGCACCGCCGAGATATAACCACCAATGGCGTAAAATCCGGGACTCGCCAGCGACAACTGTCCAGTGAGCAGGGGCAAATAAAGTGATAATCCTAAAATAGCGGCGAATAAGGCTTGTACGAGCAAAAATCCATATACCGAAAAAAAGTCATTCATGCGATATCGCCCCTATACCTTTTGTTGTTGACGTTGCCCCAATAACCCTTGTGGGCGGATGAGCAACACGACAAATAAAATGCCAAATGCCACCGCATCGGTATATTGAGACGGGGCAAAGGCTTCTGCCACACCAATCACCAACCCGCCGATAATCGTCCCAGGGATATTGCCTAATCCACCCAAGACGATGACCGCCAAACCTTTTAGACCAAATTTAACACCAAAATACGGTTCGGTGATGCCTGAACTGACATTCCACGCCACCAATGTCCCCGCCAAACCTGCGATAAATCCACTGATGAAGAAGGCGATCATAATCAGGCGGTTGGTATTGATGCCCATCAAGCTGGCAGTGGTTGGATCTTCAGATATGGCGCGTAATCCGCGCCCCGTTTTCGTCTTGGTGATGAACAGCGTCAATAATATGGCGATAACCACCGAAACACCCATCACCACCAACACTTTGGTGCGGATGGTCACTTTTTCGGTGAATATCTCAAAACTGACCGATGGCGGTATATCACCCAAGACCCGCGCAGGAAAATTATAAGGATTCGTGCCGAATAAATATTGAATGAGGTTGACAATGACAATTGTGATGCCCAAACTGGTCACAAGCGCCAAGAGCGAATCGGCTTTGCGAGCGCGTAATGGTCGAAAGGCGATGAGGTCAATCAGGATGCTGATCAGCCCTGCCAACAACGCCGCCACCAACATGGCAACG
>PGTJ01000360.1 GCA_002794515.1 Phototrophicales bacterium | reverse complement strand
CGCCACACACACATCCAACATGTGCGCCCCGCTTTCGACCTGTTCTACGGCGATTTGCACGATGCTATCGTAATCTTCTTCGAGCAATAAGCGCTTCACCTTGCGACTACCCTGACTATTCACCCGTTCACCGATGAGTGTGGGGCCCTGGATTTTGTATCATCCGCATTGCCGTCATGCCCGATGAGGCTTGTGGTTCATGTTGAGGTGTGCGCGGTTTGGGGGATTGCCGTTTGAGCGGCTTGCCCGTTTTGAGCGCATCGAGATATTCGGCATACGTATAGCCGTTCACCTTCTGATACAGTTGTGCCAGATGTTCAGGACGTGTTCCGCAACACCCGCCCACGATATTCACACCCCAACGGGTGAATTCCGACACCATCTCGCTGAACGGTTCGGGTGTCATGGGATAAACAGCTTCGCCATCCACATTGATCGGCAAGCCCGCATTGGGTAATACACTGATTGGGAAGCGGGTGCGTTCTACCAGATATTGTATCGGTTGGCGCATATATTCGGGTCCTGTGGAGCAGTTCATGCCGATGGCATCAATCGGCAATGCCTCTAATGTGACCATCGCGCCCGCAATATCGGTGCCGAAGAGCATCCGCCCGCTAACATCCAGTGTGATTTGCACTTGTAACGGTATCCGATTGCCCGATTCTTCAAAATAGCGATTAATCCCATAAACCGCCGCTTTGACCTCTAAAATATCTTGGCTGGTCTCGACCAATAATAAATCTGCACCCCCTTCGACCAAGCCTTGAGCTTGTTCATAAAATAAATCTGCCAATTGGTCAAAGGTCACGTTGCTCAATTCGGGGTCATCACCAGAGGGCAATTTGCCACTGGGTCCGATGCTCCCCGCCACAAAACGCGGGATGCCCGTTTCTTTCTCAAAACGGTCACACACGCTCCGTGCGAGTTTGGCGGCGGCGCGGTTGATTTCGAGTGTTCTATCGCCCAAGCCATATTCTGCCAGCGTCCAGCGATTGCTACGGAAGGTGTTCGTCTCGACCACCTCGCTCCCCACAGCCAAGAACGAGGCATGGATTTCGCCGATGACATCGGGACGGGTGATGACCAGATAATCGACACAGCCGTTGTATTGCTCACCGCCATAATCTTCGGCGGTGAGTTTGTAATTTTGGATGCTTGTCCCCATTGCGCCATCAAAAATGACCACATGGTCGGCGATTGCATCGAGATAACGACGATTGCTATAGATACGATTCGACATCAGTTCGGAGTCTCTTTCTTTTGCTATACAAAAACTGACGATGATTTCACAAATTGGGATAAACTTGGGATAGTGTGTCTGAATTTTACCACGTTTTGCGCTGGATACTATCGATATATTCACAACCATTGTCTTGTGACAAGCCGTTGTGGTTGTTTATCTATCATTTAACGCCTTTTCGAGCCTATTGGCAACATCCAACCACAAGGCGGTATCGGCTTGTGCCACTTTTTGGCTCATCCAAAAATTGAATTGCAGGCGTTCCCGTTCTTCGAGCGGGGTGGATTCATCGCGCAAGACGGCATATGAATCGGGGCGGTAGCGAAAATGGTCATATTGCAGGTGCGCCAAAATCACATGGCTAATGGCATTGGTGATGTGGCTATATTTCTCAAATTCAGAATAAATCGATTGTACCGAGCGGGCTAAATCGAACACCCCCAGCAAAAAATGGGCGCATCCCGGACTTGGAAACTGTGGGATGCTCTGCACCGGCAGGTCATCAGATGCCGAGCCATAGACAATCACCGTCAATAAAATTTCGCGCACCCACTTGGCTTGTGGATATAACGACTCGAATTTGGTCAAAAAAGATTCGTACAATGGTGCGGCGATAGACACCGCGATCAACGGGTCGAGTTGTGCCAGCAACCGCTTGAGCGTGTCTTGTGATGTCGTCCATTCGCGTTGTTGGGCAGAGATGCGTAAACGGGCTAAATCGGTTTGGATGTCGGTGTTCATGTGTCCTTATCTATGCAGTAGAGGCTAATTCATCCGATGATGGTGCGGGGGTATCGACATGATCGATGTTGGTGGTGCTAAAAGGCAAGGGCAGGGTGAAGATGAAATTCGATCCTTTGCCAATTTCGCTCTCGACCCAAATATCGCCACCATGGGCTCGCACCGCCAACCGACAAAATGTCAGCCCCAATCCGATGCTCTTATGCGTGGTACTGTGTTGATGAGCGCGACTGAATTTATCGAAAATGCTCTGTTGCATCTCTTTGGGGATGCCATTACCTGTATCTTGGACATTCACCCACGCCATGCCGTCTTGAATGCGTGCGCCGATGGTAATTCGCCCGCCTGATGGTGTGTATTTGAGCGCGTTCTCAATCAGATTGACGATGACCCGCAAAATCATGTCGGCATCGACCAATAACGGCGGCAGATTATCGGCGAGGATGAACTGGAAATGTTGGTCGGCTTCTAGCGCAAGTGGTTGGACTAAATCGATGGCGTGGCTCATGATGTCGTGCAGATTTGCCCAATCTTGTTTGATGAAACTATCGCCATTTTCGAGGCGTTCCATATCCAATAGGTTATCGATTAATCGGCGCAATTGGCGTACACTGCGAATATTCATCTGTAATAAATTCAAGATGGTGAAATCATCATGATTCGCCAGCAATTCCGCCAAT
>PGTJ01000698.1 GCA_002794515.1 Phototrophicales bacterium | reverse complement strand
TTGCCTGATTTTGTGGCGTAGGCGCACCACTTATAGCACCTTTAGTGTGCTTTATGGCGATTAGCAAGATGCTTTGAGCATCTCCGCCATAATTAGCAATCAAGGTTTTCTTTTATCTTAATCGTATTCAGGGATAGGTCTGGCGCTCATGATTGGTGCTGGCGCATCCATTTTTCTTTATTTGCCGAACGGGCGATTTTTCCGCTTGATGTTTTTATCAACCACCCCGCCTCGACCAATTTGACATAGGTCACAGTCACGGTCGTGCTTTGTGCAACAGCGAGTTTGATGGCGCTCATCATGGCGCGATAATCATCTGGATGCCTGTCTGTTTCGGCGACAACGGCGATGAGTTCTGTGCCTTCGCGCTCATCTGGCACCCCAAAACACACCACACGTCCCGCCCGTATCCCCTCTACCCCGCTCACCACCGCCTCTATATCTTGTGGATAAACATTCTTGCCCGCATTGATGATCAAGTCTTTATAACGTCCTGCGATATAAATTTCGCCATCAGCGATATACCCCATATCGCCCGTCAGAAACCAACCATCCG
>PGTJ01000104.1 GCA_002794515.1 Phototrophicales bacterium | reverse complement strand
GTCATACCATTTGAGATCTGGTTGAGTGGTGGATATATCATCATCGCGCTGACATGGATATTCGCCAGTGATAATATCCTAAAATTAATTATATCTGAATCGATTTATCAATTATCTTATTTTCAGACGATAAAAGGGGCGGGGTTTGTCTTCACCACAGGGGTTATGTTATGGTGGTTGTTGCGACGGAAGCGTCTGGAACTCGAAGAATATGCCAACACGTTGCGCGTGGTGAACCAGAATTTACGCCAAGATATTGCCGAACGCGAACGCGCCCAAAAAGAATTGGCGGTAATGACGGAACGATTTGAAGAACGGGTGGCAGAAGGGATTCAAGAAGAGCGCCAACGGCTCGCCCGCGAGTTGCATGATGCCGTCACCCAGACGATGTTTTCTGCGAATATGATAGCCGAGTCGCTCATTGTGATGTGGGAACGCAAGCCTGAACAAGTATTAGATGGATTGAAGCAATTGCAACAATTGACCCGCGGGGCGGTGGCAGATATGCGAATGTTGCTGATTGAATTACGTCCACGCGCCATAGAAGAGATACGATTGCCACAACTGCTCAAACAGTTATGCGAGTCATATGCGGGACGGAATGGAATCGTCCCAGAACTGATTGTCGATAATCATATTTTATTGCCAGTGAATGTGCGTCATGCGTTTTATCGGATTGCACAAGAAGCATTGAATAATATCAGCAAATATGCCAAAGCCACACGCATCACCATTTCATTAGAAGAGAAAGATGGAACAGTGATGATGCGAATTGAAGATAATGGGATTGGTTTTGAACTGGATAAAGTTGAAGACGGGGCTCATTTTGGGTTAAAAATCATGCAAGAACGCGCACAAGCCATGAATGCTATTTTTTTGTTGAAGAGCAAGCCGAATCACGGCACATCGATTTATGTGGCATGGGATTCAAGATGAACAAGCCAATTCGGGTTTTAATTGTTGATGACCATCCAATGGTGCGGATGGGTCTGACCACGCTGATGAAAAGCCTTGATTATGTCGATTTCATCGGTGAAGCATCCGATGGATTAGAAGCCGTTGAATTTTGTCGGCATAACCCACCAGATATTATCTTGATGGATATTAAAATGCCCAATTTAGACGGCGTACAAGCCACCAAACACATCTTAGCCGAAAATCCGTCTATTCGGATTATCGGGCTGACCAGTTTTAATCAGGATGACCTCATCAAAGAAATGCTCATGGCGGGAGCATCGGGATGTTTGATGAAAGATGCCAGTCGTGAAGATATTATCGAAGCCATCAACAATGCCCTGATGGGCAAGGCGGTGATTTCTCAGGCAACGATGCACCATCTGCTCTATAGCAAACCGGTGAATCCATTATCTGAGCGCGAGAATGATGTTTTGCGATTGATGATACAAGGCATGACCAATCAAGAGATTGCCGATGCGCTGGTTGTGAGCCAATCGACTATCAAATTTCATGTGAGCAATATTCTGCTCAAGTTAGGTGTGAATACCCGAACAGAAGCGGTATCATACGCCCTCAAGCATCGTTTTTTCGATGATTGATACCTCCATACTCGACTAACGGCTAGGTCGAGGACTATCCGTTAGTCGTCATACATCCCCCCTTATGCCCGATACCCTGCCCGATACATATCGTGTATCCTGAAAATATCGGTAAGAATATTTAGTAGATAAGTTGTATGAAAATGTTCGATATTGTGATTGTTGATGATTATCCGATGGTCAGGCAGGGTTTTGCACTACTGGTCTCTTTATATGATGATATGCGCGTTGTTGGTATGGGAAGCAATGGCTATGAGGCGATTGCACTATGCCAAACACATCAACCCGATATGTTGGTGATTGATTATCAGATGCCCAAGATGGATGGAATAACCGCCATTCGTTATATTCGCCAACAATTTCCATTACTCCCCATTATTTTGCTGAGCAGTCTGAGTGATAACATTCATCCACAAGCCGTCACCACCAGTGAGGTGAGTTTGCATCTGCTCAAAGAAAGCAATGGACATGATATTTTAGCCACCATCCGCAAGTTTTTTTGTTTGCCTGTGTAAGTCAGTCAGGAAATGCACCATGTCATCGAATCGTGAACCCGTTCATATCACCTCTTTATTGCAATTGCTCCAAATCTTGATGGAACAAAATGCCCAGCTTAGGCACGAAATCAACCAGAATGCTTATCAACATCGCACCTGCCTGACAAAACTGACCGAAATCCGCACCCCGCTCACGGTGATTCGCACTTCATCGAATATCGTCCAACGTTATTATGAACAACTGACACCCGAAAAACGACAGCAACATCTCAAGACCATCGATGACCAAGTAGACGCGATTACGACCGTGCTTGACCAAATCGGCAAAATCAAATCGCATCATCGCCATGCAAACGACACATAAATGCGCTACAATAGAAATATATTGTCATAACCCCCTCTGCGTTTGACAAAACATCGCTAGTGGGTTTATATTTTGGCTATTATGTAGGCATACCACTCAAATAAAAATATGTTTGAGCGTCATAATGAGGAGCGCATGTAGATGATTCAGAACAACGATAGTTTTCGCCTCATCGTCCGCAGGGGACCACAGCCAAATCAGGTCTTTGAGCTGAATAAAGACTCTATCACACTTGGACGTGATATTACCAACGACATCACCATCAACGACCCCGAAGTGAGTCGGCATCATCTGCGCCTCACTCGTGGGGCAGATGGATATACCATCGAAGATTTAGGGTCTACCAACGGCACTTTTATCAATGGGCAACGGCTCACGGGGAGTCGCCCGTTGAATCGGGGTGATATGATTGGCTTAGGTGAAACCGTGACGCTCACCTATGATGTCATGCGCCCACAACAGCCCGGTGTACCACCGCAATATTCGCAACCGCAACAACCGCCACAACAATATTCACAACCGCAACAACCACCCAGTCCATATGCACCACCGCCCCAACAACCGCCTAATCCATATGCGCCACCGCCACAACAATATTCGCAACCGCAACAACCGCCTAGCCCATATGCACCACCACCCCAACAACCGCCCTATGGTCAACCTGTGGGGGGACAGCCCAATTATTATCAACAAGGGCAAGTCCCACCCGCCCCTGGATATGATGCGGGATACGATCAGGCGGTTGATTACAACCAAAATCCGCCCGGTTACGATTATGACCCCTATGCCGTGCGCGAAGAAGAAAGCACCAGCAGTTGGCGGTGGGTGGTCATCGGTTGTGCGGGATTGTTGCTATTTTGTTGTTGTGCATCGGTGATTGGGTTGGTGATTATTGATACAGCCCGTTTATGGTGCGAATTGCCTATCTTCAAAGATACCGTCACCCCAATTGCGGGTCTAGTCGCCGAAGCCTTGGGGCTGGTGAACCAAGCCATTTCATGCCGATAGACCTTCGCTTTTAGCACGTATCTGTATTTGCCGATTGCCCTCGCCTATGGCTTTCAGCCATAGGTAATTATATTTTAGCCCCCGAAAGCGCGATGTCCGTTGATGTCAGAGCGTCTTTAGCCTGCTTGTTGTATTGAGCCAGAGGTTTTAAGCCTCTGGCGATCGCTTGACATCTTACGGCATGGGGATGAGGGTTTGTACACCTGCCGATGGATTGCTCTCTACCGACCAGCCAACGATATTCTCGCTGGTGCGGATTTGCCACCAAATAAAGCCTTCTGCCACAATTGGTCCTGCCACTACATCGACAATCGTACCATCTTCTAATGTGGTGATGATATTCCCACTCAAGGATGGTGTTTCACGCAGGCGCAGGGCGCTATTGCTGGTGGTATTGACAATCACCTGCCCGCCCAATGTCACACTGGGCAAGGTCGGCGCTGGTGTGGATGTGGGCAATATGAACGGAGTCGGTGTGACATTCGATATGCCATCGATGCACAACGGCTCAAGACCGAATTGCTCGCGTTGGGCGCAGGTGGGGATGGGGACATATCGATTGGCATATGTCCACGCTAATAAATCATCTCGACTGAGCAACAAGCGCCATTCGCGCAACGTGGCATCGCTCATGCCTGTGAGCAATGTTTGACCATTTTGGCTAAAATCGACACTTCTGAACGAAATTTGTGCGGCAGGACGATACCGCCTCACCTCTGCCCCCGTTGCCACATCCCATACACTCAGACGGCGGTCAGAACCTGCGCTAGCGATATACAAGCCATCGGGCGAGAATGCCACACCCATCACCGCCAAGTCATGTCCCGTGATGCGCCGTATGACCCGTTGTTGCACACTGAGTGTATTATCTGATACATCCCACAAAATGATACTGCCATTATCTGCGCCTGATGCGGCGCGTGTCCCATCAAAATTAAAGACGACCGAGCGCACCGCCGCGCCGTGTCCTTTATATTCCCCCAACAACGCGCCTGTATTGAGATCCCACAGCAATATATTTTTATCGGCAGAAGCCGAGAGCATCCGCGAACCATCGGGACTAATGGCAATATCGTAGATAATATCTTCATGACCAACACCATCTTTGCCCACTTTGGGACCAAAACGGCGGATTTGCGCCCCTGTAGATAAATCCCACAAGATGATGCCTCCATCTGCATCACCCGTTACTGCTTGTGTATCATTGGGTAAATAAGCCACAGCATACACATCGCTGGTGTGTCCAATCAGTTCGAGGCGAGGCTTGCCTGTTTGTACATCCCATAAAATGGCTTTATCGTCTCCACTACCAGAAAGCGCAGTGGTGTTATCCGATGCAATTGCCACATCCAACACAATATCGCTATGCCCACGAAATTCTTGGATAGTCAAGCCCGTGGCGACCGACCACAAACGCAAGGTGCTATCATACGAACCCGATAGCATAGTTAAATCATCTTTACCATACACACCGACCACCGTCCGCAAGCGCACATTGTTGCTCTGATGCCCAGCGAATGTGACGGTCTGCTCGGCATTTTTCATATCCCATAAACGGGCGATGCCGTTATCTGCACCAGAGAACATCATGTTACCATCGGCAGAGACGGCAACAGCGAATATCGGCGATTCGTGGTCATTAAAGGTGTCTAAGACCGCTCCAGATGCCACATCCCATATCATCATACTGGTATCACTGGAAATCGACACAAATTCGCGCCCGTTGGGGAAGAAAGCGATGGCATTCACCACATCGTTGTGTTGGCTGGTGAAGGTAGTGGTGGTGTTATTGACCACATCCCATGAGCGGATGGTGCGATCTTCTGAACTGGATAACAAGCGCGAGGCGGCGATTGGGCTAAATGCTACACTGACCACATCACCCGTATGCCCGCTCAAAAATTTCTGAAATCCCGCGCTCACAGACCACACACCAATGCGGTCATCATCTGAGCCAGAGGCGAATAATGTGCCATCGTTATTGAATGATACACTATTCACCGCGCCATTATGCCCCGTGTAATTTTGCACCAGCTCGCCCGTGAGTGGTCGCCATAAACTGATTTGCCGATCTTCGCCACCCGATAGCAAAAATTGCCCATCACGACTAAAAGCGAGGGTATTCACCCCACCCGAATGGGCATCCCAACGGGCATGTTGTGCGCGATTAGCGATATTCCATATCACAATGCGTCCATCTGCCCCACCAGAGGCGATGAAGGTGCTATCTGAACTAAAAGCGAGCGCCCGCACACGGTTGGTATGCCCCGATTGATTTGTGCCAGTGAGTTCGGCGATTCTATCGCCTGTTTGTGCATCCCATATAAACACCGTATTGCCAACACCACCCGCCAACAACCGCATATCGGGCGAAATGGCTAAGGCTAATATCGGCACACCTTGTAAATCGAAGAGGAAGCGCGTGCCTGGCGAATATGCCACTTCTGCCAACACCCGTTGGGCTTGGGGGAGATTATCGACAATTTCATTGGCAGATACCGCCAAAAGCAACGCCAATTCGTTGAGGTTATCGCTGAGGGCGCGTCCTGCGTTGGATGCTAATGCCAAACTCCGCGCCCGCAATTCATTGGCAGTGGCGCGAGCGCGGGCTTCTTGTTCGTCTTGAAGGGCTTTTTTGGCTTGTTCTTGGGCTTCAAATGCACGAGCTTGTGCGCCAACGGCGATAATACTCAAGACGAGCGATGCCAACAAGCCGACAATCAAAAAGCTGAGGGCAATACGAAGCCGATTTTGCGAGCGCCGACGCAATTCGAGTTCGCGTTCTAGGCGTTCACGTTCTAGGCGTTCGCGCTCTTCATTTTCTTTGATGCTGGCTTGAATGAATTCACGTTGCAGGGCATTGGCATCGGCTTCATCGAGCCAAATTTCGGCGCGGATGAGGCGATTGCCAGTGAGCAAATAGGCTTTATCGCGCTTGGCAGATACCCAATCGGTGGCAGATTGCAAAATTTCGCTACTGAGGCGCAAATTCTCTTTGTTATCTGCCACCCAAGTGCGAAACCGTTCCCATTCGCGGATGAGCGCCTCATGCCCAATTTCGACCAAAATCGTTGGTGCAGATTGGGCGCTATTGGGGCGAATTTGAAAATTGGTAGTTAACAAGCGTGTATCGGCGGCGGTGAGAATTTCCACCAATTCCTCGACGGCTTGTGGTGGCACATCCCGAAAGGTCAAATCGGCACGGTCAACACGACGACGAGTCGCCTCGCCTGTTTCGTTGACTTCGATAAGGCGCAACAATACACGACGCATAATGGCTTGTTGGGCGGCGTTGAGGTCGTTATAAATATCTTCGGCATGGCGGGCTAAGGCGCGTTGCACACCGCCAATCTCTTCATAGGCTTTGGCGGTGAGTTTGATGCCATCACGGCGCATATACAATTCTTTGAGGGCATATTGCAACAAGGGCAATGACCCCGGTTGGCGCACCACATCATCCAAAATGCGTTGTGCCAGTGTGGGCGGGTCGTATGTCAGACCAACGGCACGGGCGGGACCTTCGATGGCGCGGAGCAACTCGGCAGGGGTCATCTCGGTGGCGATAACCATGTTCTCTTGCTCAAACAATTCTGCCAACATCGGATAACGACTGAGCCGATCAAAAAAATCGGCACGCATGGTGATAATCACGCTCACACGTCCATT
The DNA here is from genome assembly GCA_002794515.1 of Phototrophicales bacterium. Lineage (GTDB taxonomy): Bacteria > Chloroflexota > Anaerolineae > Aggregatilineales > Phototrophicaceae. The sequence goes on along the minus strand of PGTJ01000104.1, from coordinate 975 downwards.
TTTATGCGTCACGGCGGTGTGTAATAGGCGGATGAATACCTCGCGGTCGGTCTCGCCCGTGCGGGTGAATAATTCTTCAAATTGGTCGATGACCATCAACATTTTGGCATCTAGGGGGGCATCCGCTAAAACACGAGAGACAAACGGCTCTAAATAATCGCCCGATTCCTGAAATAATTTGGCGAGTTTATCGGCATCTTGTCCATCAATGAGGGGCGCGAGCCGTTGGGCAAGGGCTTCGATGGGGTTATGTCCGGGCGTGAATAGCACAATGCGCCATGTATCACCCCCGCGCAATTTGCCACCGCGCACAGCAGGCAACACCCCCGCCCGTACCAGCGAACTTTTTCCGCTCCCACTCGCGCCCACCACCGCCAAAAAGCGGGTGGCGCGGTCTTGGCGCAGGCGATGAAGACATTTATCGATTAACGTCTCGCGCCCAAAAAAGAATGCCGCATCGGTTTGTTGAAAGGCTTCGAGACCTTTGAACGGATTGGGGATGTTATTGGGATCTACCGAGTCGTAGATGCCGATGCGCCGTTTGCCCGGGATGGCGCGGAGCAATTCGGGGAATGCCTCTTCGTAACGTCCTTCAAAATTGATAAAATGCAGATTCTGTAACCAATTCAGCGACTCGACAGTTTCGAGTTCGCGCTGTGCATTCACCGCCATCACAGGGATGATGAACTTTTCTTGTTGACGCGCCGTGAGCACTTCGCGTTGTACCCACTCGCTCTTGACCGCATCGGGCGAGAGACACACGACAACAATCTGTGAGCGTTCAATGCCCCGAAAAATTTCATCCTGCCATTGCTCTCCCCCGTGAATCTGGCGAAAATCAATCCAGACTTCCATGCCTGCATCGCCTAAATCGCGGGCGATGCGTTCTGCAAATACTTTGTTACGCCGAGAATATGATACAAATACACGGTTCATGGCAATATCCCACGTTTGATTTTTTTAACATCACATCCT
>PGTJ01000611.1 GCA_002794515.1 Phototrophicales bacterium | reverse complement strand
TTATCATTATGGGGGCGTGATGGACAAACGACCATCATGGTGACACATAGCATCTCCGAAGCTGTCCTCCTCGCCGACCGTGTATTGGTATTTAGTCGCCGACCGGGCAAAATTATCAGCGAGATTCCTGTGATGTTGCCCCGTCCCCGTCGCCCTGATTTGCTTTATGACCCATACTTTACCGATTTGACGCGCCAAGTGCGTCATGCCATCGACCAAGCTTAAAGGTTATTTGTGGATGAAAAAATTGTTTAAAATTGGCGTTATCATCATCATCAATTTGGTGGTGATTGCGATTTTGCTCGAATTATTATTGCGGTTTGCTGTGCCATCATTGCCTGATAGGCTCAGACGACCCGCAGAGCGCATTTTGGCAGGTGATGCCGAGCCGATTAATCGTATGGAGATCATGCAGACTGTTGGTGAGCATAATGTGGTCATGCGACCCGATTTGGATAACTATCAATATGCCGCCAGCAAAGATATTGTCTTTCATGTGACCACCAACACTTTGCTCGGCAGTCGTTTCGGTTTTCGCAATCGCCCATTAGATTACACCCCAACCATTGCTGTTGTCGGCGATTCGTTCACGTTTTGCTTCACCGAATATGCCGATTGTTGGGTACAGCGCCTCGAAGATTTATCTGGGGTAGGGGTGGTCAATTTTGGACAGGGGGCAACGGGTGGTGTGAGCCATTACAACATGCTCAAAAATTATGCCACACAAATTAACCCGCCGATTGTCTTATGGCAATTTTTTGGCAACGATTTTGATGAAGATTACCAACTGCGCGTCTTGGAAGGGCAAATTCCACGTATTGATTATT
>PGTJ01000410.1 GCA_002794515.1 Phototrophicales bacterium | reverse complement strand
CCGTATTCCTGTGACCTCCCATGATGAATTAGGGCAACTCGCCCATACTTTTAATGCTATGGCAGATGCCGTGCAACAGCGCGAAGCCAGCCTGATGATTGCCCGCCAAAATGCAGAGCGCTCCGATCAAGTGAAATCGGCATTTTTAGCCAGTATGTCGCATGAATTACGCACACCTCTCAATGCGGTCATCAACTTCACCAAATTTGTCGCAAAGGGCGATTTAGGTCCTGTTAATCAGGAGCAAAAAGAAACACTCGATGAAGTCGTCAGTAGTGCCAAACATTTGCTTAATCTGATTAATGATGTGTTAGATATGTCTAAGATAGAATCGGGGTCTCTCAATTTATTTGTGGCGGATAATGTCGATTTAGGCGCGATTATTCAGCAAGTGATCACCACAGGAAAATCGCTCATCGAAGATAAACCCGTGAAAATTGACGCACAAATCGACCCCAATTTGCCACATATTCGCGGAGACCGTCAACGTCTCGTACAAATTTTATTGAATATTATGTCGAATGCCTGCAAATTCACCGAACAAGGCACAATCACTGTCAAAGCCTACCCACAACAGGATGATGTGGTCATTTCTATCGCCGATACCGGACCAGGTATTGCCCCAGAAGACCAGCCTGCAGTGTTTGAAGCCTTTAAGCAAACCGTTACAGGATTACGCCAAGGGGGTGGGACGGGGTTAGGAATGCCCATTACAAAAAGTTTAGTCGAAGCACATGGTGGGCAATTGCGCTTAGATAGCCAGCTCAATCAGGGGGCAACATTTACTATTATCTTGCCTGTTGCTTCTTCGCTTCTCGTTCCCACACTCACAACACAAAGGAGTTTATCATGAACAACGAACCCGTTATTTTATATGTCGAAGATGATACGCGGAATCGGCGTGTGATGCAGATGCTATTGGTCAACAGTATGAAATTGACTCATGTGACAATTTTTGAAGATAGCACCGACTTTTTGACCCGTGCCGAAGCCCTTAACCCCAAACCACATGTCATTTTTTTGGATATTCATGTCGCGCCCTATAATGGCTTCGAGATGTTGACCATGCTCCGTAACTCACGTCATTTTGATGACACCAAAATCGTGGCGATGACGGCAAGTGTGATGAATGAAGAAGTCAACCAGCTTCGAGATGCGGGTTTTGATGGATGCCTTGCCAAGCCCATTGATAGTGATACCTTTCCAGAAATTCTATCACGCATTATGGAAGGCGAAGAAGTCTGGCACATTATGGCATGATTGGAGTTGTATATGGATACAAAACTCGCTGGTAAGCGCATTTTTATCACCGAAGACGACTCATTAAATCGGGTTGTTTATACCATGATTCTCAAATCGTCTGGGGCAATCTTAGAATTTGACCGTTGGGGACGAGAAACTATCAATCGACTACATACTTTTAATCCCGATTTGATTATCCTCGATTTGATGCTACGGGGTGATAGCGGGTATCATCTTTTTCAGGAGATTAAACGATTGCCACAATTTGCCAATGTCCCTATTGTGGCAATCTCGGCATCTGACCCGTCGCTGAGCTTGCCTAAATGCCAAGAATTGGGTTTTAGTGGATTCATTGCTAAGCCCATTGAAGAAGACTTATTGGTCGATCATCTTTTACGATTAATCAATGGAGAACAAGTTTGGTATGTCGGTGAACGTTATGGTGGTGAATTGATAAATCGGTCTGATCAACAAGCGAATGAATAATGTATAGGTGTTTCTATTTGCAAAGGATTAATGATGAGCCAACCGCAAGCCCTAATTATTGATGATAATGCCAAGAATGTCTCTATCCTTGCCCATTTGTTATCTGCAGAAGGATTAGAGAGCATTCAAGTGATAAACCCCGCAACACTCGATGCCAAACTGCAATCTGCCAGTCATATTCGTGTTGTTTTTCTCGATTTAGAACTACCCAATGTCGATGGTTATCAGGTATTACACAAGCTAAAAAATGATGCCCGTTTTCACAATATCCCGATTGTGGCATATACTGTTCATGTCAGTGAAATACAAGTCGCGCATCAGCAAGGCTTTGATGGATTTTTAGCAAAACCCCTCGATTCAGATAAATTCCCCGGACAGCTCTCCCGTATTCTCAAGGGTGAGCCTGTTTGGGAATAGTGACGATCATATCAACATCACCCAGATACAACGGCGACTTTTTACCTCTGGGTGATGTTATATATAAAAATAATTAAT
>PGTJ01000627.1 GCA_002794515.1 Phototrophicales bacterium | reverse complement strand
TTTAATTCTGATGATATTAACCTGACGGCGACACGGACAGATGACGGCGCATTCGTCTTGGGCAATCCCAATGCGCCGATTACCATTGTCGAATTTGCCGATTTTGCGTGTGTTCACTGTCAGGCATATAAACCCACCATCAATCAATTCATCGAAGAATTTGTCGTCACAGGCAAAGCACGCTTAGAATATCGCCTTATTGCCAATTTGGGGACAGATAGCACGCAATATGCCAAATTAGCCGAATGTGCGGCAGAGCTATCTGGAAACAATAGCAATTTTTGGATTGCCCACGAAGAATTGTTTTATTACATGACCTCGCAACGCATGAATGGGGACCAAGCAGGGCGTGAATTGGCACGCACCTTAAATCTGAATTACACCCGGTTGTTAGAATGTACCCAAAACGCCGACCAATATGTGACCGATGGCAACGTCTCGCGTAGTAGTGGGGCGACTGGCACACCTGCTGTTCGTGTCCGTTTAGGGACATGGGAAGAGACCAAACGGGGCGGTGTTGCCCAACCCATTGGTCCCAATTATACCAGTGGTGGTGTGGATATTAGCGTGTTGCGTACCACTGTCGAGAACGCCAATCGTTAAGATAACCTGTTTCGGGCGGATATCGGATATGTTCAATCCGCCCTATTGATTTTTATCCCCAAAAATGTTCGGGCAAATCCAGTGGCTTCATCGGTTTTTTGCCCGTTAATTCCACACCGTCCCACCCGCGTGCCAATAATTCGACATAATTGGGA
>PGTJ01000444.1 GCA_002794515.1 Phototrophicales bacterium | reverse complement strand
GTGTTATTCTGGTGATACACAATTATATCACCAGACGAGAAATTGTTTAGTTGCTGGGCCAGCTCGCATCGATTCTTTCGAGGATGGTATCGAGATCGTCACCGTTGATGTAATCGACCACACCACTCCAGAATGTGCCTGCACCCACCGCACCGGGCATCAAATCGCTACCATCGAAGCGCACCGAGTCGGCATTGAGCAAGATTTCGGCGATACCACGATTGGCTTCATCGAACAGGTCGAGGTCGGCATCGAGGTGTGGCGAGAGGAACGTCCCTGCGATGATCGATGGTTCAATCGATTTGGCACTGGTCATGAATTTCAACACTTCGCGCACTTCTGGACGGTCGTTATACATGCTGTATACATCACCACCAGTTAAGACGGGGTTGCCATAGGCTTCGTCAATGGCAGGGAAGTAGAAGTAATTCAGGTCGCCATCGGGACCGATGGTCAGATCGGGATAATCTTCGAGCAACCAACCGGGCATATAGCTCCCTTGTTTTGCCAGATAGGCTTCGCAACTGAGCAACGGCACACCTGTATCGAAGAAACGGTCATTGAGGACGGAAATCGTGCCACCATACATGTAGCTTTCATTGAGCAAGAACGAACCCATGATCTCGAAGGCGTTCTTCACTTCTGGAGACGCGAATGGCAGGCGGTCATCGGGGTTTACTGGCACTGTCCAGTTATCATAATTTTCGAGGCTGGTGGTGCGGAGCATGATGTCTTCAATCCAGTCCGTGCCGACCCAACCCGTCGCGCCACCCGATTCCATTGGTGCATACCACGGATATTTGCCGTCTGCCACAATTTGGTCGGTGAGCGCCAGCAATTCATCCCATGTGGTGGGGACTTCATAACCAGCATCGGCAAAGCACGCGGGTGAATACCACACCAAACTCTTGACAATTGCCCGATTCCAAATACCAATCACTTTGCCATCGGGCATGGTTGCCATGTCAATCCAGCTTTCATTGTATTGACCTTCCAGATAGCCTTCTTCAAACACGGTACGTAAGTCGACGGCGACATTGGCAAAGCGTTTCATCAAACCGGGTTGTGGGAATCCCGCAATATCTGGGGCGTTATTGCCTTCAATACGGGCAGTGATGAGGGTTTCAAAGTCGCTCGATCCTTCATAGACGACATCAATACCTGTTGCTTCTTCTAATGGGGCAAAACCAGCGATGAACGCATCGCGTTCTGCTGGTTCGGTGTATGCGCCGAAGATGATCACGGTTGTGCCAGCATACGGCTTGTCTTGAGCGCTGACGATGCTCAATGAGAACACCGCTAACGCGCCAATAATAAGAGCAAACAAAAGTTTTTTACGCATTTTTATCTCCTTTAAGTCTACTTTTCTAAACATGGAAACGCTTCCATGTTTAGGTGTAAGCATACAAGATTTCTTCTCATTTGTCAAAAGGATTGTATAGAATGTACAATAGCACCCGAAGTAGTTCGTCTTTTTGATGCAATATTAAAGAGGGTATGATGAACAATCCGAATCATGTTTTTGTCATTGGGCATCGCAATCCCGATATGGATGCGATTGCCTCTGCCATGGGGTATGCGTGGTTATTGGGACAGTTGAATGATGGTCACACCTATATCCCTGCCCGCACAGGCACGGTTAATTCTCAGACACAATTTGCGCTCGACACATTTCGCATTGAAGCCCCTATGCTGGTGAGTGATGTTCGCAGGCGCGTGGGCGATTTGCTCGAAGAAACACCATCTTTGCATCATACCAGCACGATTTTGGATGCTTGCCAGAGTGTTGCCCAGACCCATCGTTCTGTGCCATTGCTGGATGATAGCGATAAGCCTATTGGTCTTATCACAGGTTCGGCATTATTCGCCGTGATGGGCGAAGCACTCAGCGCCGCCAATATCATGGCATTGGCAAAAGATTTCGAGATGCCCGCCACAAAAGCCGCCGATACCGCCAGCACCATCTTGACCAAAGGCGATTATG
>PGTJ01000328.1 GCA_002794515.1 Phototrophicales bacterium | reverse complement strand
CGCGCAACCAATCTGGCAGATCATCAGCCACTTGTGATACAGGGGTTTCTGTCACGACTGGGGCAGATGTATCCATCCACATCGGCACATTTTCCAGTTCACCCAAGGGCAACGGCTCATCTTCGAGGACATCTTCAATCACCTCTTCGAGCGGTATTGGCTCATCAGAGAAGATGACTTCTTCATCGCTGATTAGCCCCATTGCTACTTTGCGTTCTAATTCAAATGCCTCGACCCACGGATCGCTCATATCCACTTCGATTTCTTCGGTGCTTAATGGTGACGTGCCAGAGGGTTGGTTATCGAATATGGCTTGTACTGAATCGGATTGTTCGGTGAGTGTTTCTGTTAGCCAATCGGGCATATCACCCGCGACCGCTTCGGGTTGGTCGCCAATGCCCAAATCTGCGCCTAACCAATCGGGCATATCTCCACTTGGCATATCGCTAGTGGGGATGAGCGCATCAAAATCGATGTCGATAGGGGCTTCGGATGTGCTACCACCCATTTCTGGAGGCAATCCGACTTGTTCGACCAGCCAATCGGGGATATTGGCTTGGATAGGCAATTCTTCATCATCATCGCTGATGTAATCTGGCACTTGGCGTTTTGCCCCTTCTTCGAGCAATTTATCCATCCAACCTTTGACATCGTTGGGGTCGCTGATGCCTTTATTCAGCTTTTGGAGCATTTCGGCTGTGTCAATGTCGGTCGGTGTAGTGGTGTGCGCCGTTGTCTTCAGATTTTGCGATTCGGCGAGGCTATCTAACCACGCGGCGGGATCGGTGGCATCGAGCGCGGCTTGGTCGAGGTTATCCACATTATCAAAATCAAATGGGTTGCTATCGGTGTCGCTATAATTCGGATCGAGCGCCAATTCGGGCAATTCAAATTCGACTTGTGGGCGGGTGATGAGTTCGTCATCGCTCACGCCTTGTTTTTTGGCGAGGCTTTCGAGCCATTCAATGCTGTTATCTGGGATTGGTGTGGTTGGTTTTTCTTCAAATAACGATGCGAATGGATTTTCAATCGGTTGCGATGCTGTGGGTTGCCCTTCATTGACCAAATTATTCAGCCAATCTACGGGGTCGGTATTACCATCTGCCAAACCTGCCAAATCATCAAGCCCTGCCAATTCGAGGTTGCCTAAATCGGGCAGGTCGAATTCTTGCAGATTATCGCCCAAGTTCGATAAATCGAATTCGGGCAGTTCATTGGGCAATTCTGCCGTTGTGCCAGAGGCTAAATCTGCCAACCAGTCGGCACTCATGGCATCATCACCACCCACATCGAGGACAGGGGCGGGTTGGGTGGGTGAATCTTCTAAAACAGGAATATCCACGGGGGGCGGTGGGGTGAAGGGTGTTTTGCCTTGTGGTTTCGATGATTTTTGCGCCTCTTTTTTGGCACGTTCCTCTGCCTGTTTTTTCTCCCATTGTTCGGCGGTCATGCCATAGGGGATATAATTATCTTTGATATCCACACTGTTGGGGTCTATTTCTTTGACCTTTGGACGCGAGGCTTCATCGCTGATAATGCCTTCGGTCGCCCCCTGACGCACAGCAAGAGCTTCCATCCACGCCATAATTTGTTCTGGGGTCATGTTATCAAAATCGGGTGTGTCATCTGCCGATGATGTCGATGCCACAGGTTGCGGTGTTGGCTCTGGCGCAGGGGGGGGCGGTGGTGTGCTTGCCACAGGCTGAGGCGTAGATGCGGCTTTTTTCGCCTCTTTTTTGGCGCGTTCTTCTGCCTGTTTTTTCTCCCATTGTTCGGCGGTCATGCCATAGGGGATATAGTTATCTTTAATATCCACAGTATTGGGGTCAATTTCTTGTACTTTAGGGCGGGATGCCTCATCGGTGATGATACCTTCTGTTGCGCCCTGACGCACAGCAAGGGCTTCCATCCACGCCATAATTTCTTCTGGCGACATCGAGTCGAAATCGGGGGTGTTATCTTCTGGGGGCATCTTCTCACACCTTAAAAATTATCTCTCAAAAAATCGGGTTCATCATCATTATCATCGCGCAACCACGCAGGCAAATCATCGTCATCATCGTCATCAAAGTCGAGGTCAATATCTTCAAAATCATCATCTGATGATGGGCTTGTGTTGGTTGACTGTGGTTGTACGGCGCTGATCGGTTTAATGCCTGTAGTGGCTTGCCCACCCCGATTCAACCATGCGGGCGGGCGCGAGAATGACCAAGTACGACGAGGCGCAGAGGGTTTGACTGGCGTAACGGTTTCCTGAGGCTTGACGATGGTGCTGGCGGATGGCATGGTCATCGGCGGTTGATTCACCTCTGCTTCCACAATCGCCGTCAACCAACCAAAATTGGCGCTGGCAGAAGCCACTGCGGCGCTATCTGCAAAACTCTGTTCGATTGGTGCATCTTCATCAGCATCAAAATCAATATCCAGCCCTGGCACCAGCGCATTTAGCCAATCGGGGGCGTTCTCTGCGGGTGTATGTGCGACATTTGCCGTATCACCCAGCGTCAGCGCCATATCTGCCGTCACAGGCACGGTTTCATCAAATTCGCCGATGGTCGTATCTGCATCTATCATCCATGCGGGTTGTTCGTCTTCACTCAAAGCAGATAACCAAGAGGGTGTCTCTTCTTCAATTGGTTCGTCATCTTCTGCCAACCAGTCGAGTGCTTTTTCATCAACTTCGGGGCGAGCATCCATCAACCAATCGGGCGCATCTTCGGCGACTAATGCTTCATCATCTAATTCATCAGATAAAAAGTCGAATTCGGTCTCTTCAGCGATAGCCTCGTCATTATCATCAGATAATCCGACCAACCAATCGGGTGTATCATCGTCATCGGGTGTTTCGTCTTGGACTGTGGCGAAGGCGAAATCGGCATCATCATCTTGGGATGTATCGGATGAATCCT
>PGTJ01000526.1 GCA_002794515.1 Phototrophicales bacterium | reverse complement strand
GATAATGAAGCATGGCGCGTTTGATATGGTCTGTGGGGGAAAAATGGGATAATCGGTCATATTCGATGATGGCGAGGCGTTGATCGGCTTCATCACCATGTGCCAAAATATCCACCCAAAGCCGCGTGAGCGCCTCATCATCGGGATCTGTAGCCTGATTTTGAGCAAAGTAATCTGCCAACACTTGTCGTGCATCGGCAATCTCGCCCGTCTGTAAAAAGGCATTGGCAAGTTGCAATACCGAATAAGGCATGAGTTTAATCCCCTACTCGTGCATGATGATTATGCTTGGATTTTTCGATGATAAGTGGCAAGCGCACCGTGAAGCATGTGCCTTCTGCCTCTTCACTTTCGACAGAAATTGTGCCACCATGCAGTTCGACAATTTCTTTGGTGATCGATAATCCCAAGCCCGTGCCTGTATTATAATCGCTCACACGGAAGAACGGCTTAAAGATGTCTTGGAGCAAATGATTGGGGATGCCAATACCCGTATCGCGCACATCTAATGCCACAAAATGTCCCCCCCCTTCTTCTATCTCCCGTAATTCCACCGAGATTTTGCCCCCTTCTGGTGTGTAATTGATGGCATTAGAGAGCAAATTGGTAACGACTTGGGCAATGCGCTCGGCATCTGCCATGACCATTAAAGGTTCAGATGGCGCATGATAAGATACCTTCAATAACCGTTTTTCGGCTTCTGGAATTTGTGTATCTACGATTTCGCGCACCAGTCCTTGCAATTGGAGCGGGGCGAGGCGCAGTGTGATAACACCATGCTCAAAACGCGAGACATCGAGCAAATCGTCTACCAATTTTCGCATCCGTTCAGTGACAGCAGTCAAGACGGGCATGTGTTTTTCGAGTGTATCGGGACGTTTTTGCAACAAATATAAGCGCGTTTTGATATTGGTGATGGGTGTTCGCAATTCATGCGAAGCGGTGGCGATGAAGCGCGTCTTTTGGATTTCGAGTTGTTTTTCGGCGCTAATATCGCGCATGACGATGACCGCACCGCCCAATTCGCCCTCACCTTGTGTCACACGGGTGACGACCAAACTGGCATCGAATATCTCGCCATCTTTGCGGCGTAACCGAATTTCATCTTGCCATAATCCAACGCGCAAAATGCGATCTTGAATCTGGCGCAAAAACTGATCGACATCCTCAACATCTACCATCATTTGCTTCCATACCCGATTCTGATTTTTCAGCCAATCATCGGATGTATACCCTGTGAGGCGCATCATGGAGGGGTTGATGTATCGCGCCCGTCCGCGCCTGTCCGAATAAAGAACACCTTCGGT
>PGTJ01000133.1 GCA_002794515.1 Phototrophicales bacterium | reverse complement strand
TATAATGGATGATGTGAATACATGGCGTTTTGAGGAGCAATCTTGTGGAGTTATCATTAGATACGGTGCGAGCCATCGCAGAACTCGCCAAATTAGAGCTAACAGAAGATGAAATTACGCTTTATGCGGGACAATTATCCCATATTTTAGGATATTTTGACCATCTATCACAATTGGATACATCGCATATCGACCCCATAGCCAGTGTATTACCATTAACCAGCGTCATGCGTGATGATACGGTAAAACCAGCACTCAACCCCGATGTGGCGCTCAGTAATGCCCCATCTGCTCAGGAACAACAATTTCGTGTGAGTGCAGTATTGGATGAATAGGGATAGATCATTATGGCGAATAAACGGCTCTTATTGATTGAAGATGATTACGATGTGGCAGAAATGCTCTTGCTCTATTTTAAGTCGCATGATTATGAAGTGCTTCATGCCGACAACGGCACAGATGGTGTCGAGATGGCACGCACGCAATTTCCCAACCTGATTCTGCTCGATGTCATGCTCCCCGATATGGATGGATACGATGTATGCGTACGGTTGCGTCGTAGCGCCATGACCAAATATATTCCGACCCTATTCCTCACCCAGCGCGATGAACGCGCCAGCAAGGTGCGCGGGCTTGAGCTGGGCGCAGATGATTATATCACCAAACCATTTGATATTGATGAATTGCGCTTGCGTGTGCAAGGCTCGATTCAGCGTGCCACACGCGAAAATTTGCACGAGGCACGGACAGGCTTGCCGACAGGCACGATGGTCGAAGAAGAACAAACCGCCAAAGAAGCCAGTGGCAAACCGTTTCATAAATTATTATTTAGCTTGCATGGATTTTCTGCCTATATCGATAAATATGGCTTTGTTGCGGGGAATGATGTCCTCAATCATGCGGGGAATGTCATCCACAAAACCCTGTCCCAATTCGGCACAGCCGATGACTTTTTGGGCATTGTGAATGATGATTTTGTCGTCATGACATATGCCGAAGACCTCGAAAAATTACAAGCACACGCCACCACCACTTTCAACGAAGAGGTGAAAGCCTTTTATGCCTTCACCGATGTCGAAGCGGGTGGCATTATAATGGATGAAAACACATCCGAAGCCAAACTCATCCCACTGATGACGATGACCAGCAAATTGGTCGAGGTGATGTCCGCCTCTAAATCATGACGAGGAGGCGTTTTTGGATTGGCAGGCGCTACGCCACAACATGGTCGCCGAACAACTCGCGGGACGTGGCATCACCGACTCGCGTGTGTTGGATGCCATGCGCCATGTGCCACGTCATATTTTCGTGCCAGAAGAACATCAGCACCTCGCCTATGAAGATACCCCCCTGCCCATTGGCGATCATCAGACCATCTCGCAACCGTTCATGGTGGCACTCATGTCGCAATTATTAGCCCTCGATGGTCATGAGCGCGTCTTAGAAATTGGTACCGGTTGTGGATACCAAACGGCAATTTTGGGATATTTGGCGAAATTTGTGTATAGCATCGAACGCATCCCGTCATTGGCGGGTATGGCTTATGAACACCTGAAAGCATTGAATATCACCAATGTGCATATCACCATCGCCGATGGCAGTTATGGCTTGCCCGATAAATGCCCCTATGAGGGCATCATGGTGACGGCTGTCGCGCCACAAGTGCCTCGTCCACTGGTCTCGCAACTCAGTCGAGCAGGCGGGCGCTTGGTCATCCCTATTGGGCGAGGAGATAAACAAGAATTAGTGCTGATTCAGCGACAAGGCGATCAATATACCCAAAACAAAATCACCCCTGTGCGTTTTGTGCCACTCATCGGCAAATTTGGCTTTCAGCCACCAGAAGACTAGGGATCTAACTAAAAAGTGTGGCAAAAATCGGTTCTAATGCCGACTCTAAGTCATCTGTAAACGGTTTAGATGGGATATTCAATTTTTGTAACACATCATAAAATTGACGATAATCATTGAGAGCGCTTAATTCTACCCAATAAATATTCAGCGCCTCAGATTGAGATTTGTTCATATCCGATAATTTGTCAGCGAATAGTCTGATGTAACCCCAAATATTCAGCGCATTATAAATACCTGCAAGATTGATTTGTTCAATTTGTGTTTCGGTCAATGACACCGCAACCTCTCCATCGATATGATGTTATCATGCCATGTCTTGCGGACATTTGTAAACCACTCATCGGCGGGCGAGCCGATACACCAACATGCCCCACAGGGTGTAGGTGGCATAAAATCCGATGGAATAAGTCGACCACCACGGCAGGCGCATTTCGCCTAAACTGGTCAATAGGGGGAAGTATAATGCCAATCCAATTACAGCAATCACCAAAATGGCGGTGCTTTGCCAAGTGTTGCTATACCGAAAGGCGACCCAAATTGCCAATAAATACGATGGCATCCCGGTTATCCACAAGGTGTATCCAACCAGCAATGCCATCATCATGGTGGCGCTATAGCCCAAATCGAACTGACGGGCATCATCCACATGAACCCGCCATGTCGACAAGACATAGGTGGTGGTGAAGGTGAATAGCGCCAATCCATAACGACTCATTTGGAACAGGGTGTTATCTATCACAACGGGTATCAGGCGGGGATGTTCGACAAATAATTTGGATGTGAAACCCGCAATCGATGAATTTTGGAACATACCATCATTTTGCCCTCGCGTGAATAAGACCAACAACACTTGGAACGATTCGAGCATCATATCCACACCCGAAATCACGACTTGCAATATGCCCAAGCCGATGCCCGCAATCATCACACCACGTATCACACGCCAATCACGGCGTAACATAAAAAACAACACCATGAAGGCAGGGAAGACTTTTATCCAACAAGCGAGTCCCAACCACATGCCCGCCCGAATGGATTTTTGGCGATGCCAATCACGCCATGTCAGCATGAACAGATAGGTGAGGATGATGGTCACTTGACCGATATACAAGGTATGGGTGATGGGGATGAACACCACAGGCAACAACCACAGCCAGATATGATGTTGTGGCGCGGTGTATTGGCACATGATTCGCACAATGCCTATCAGACAGGCAATATTCAAGATATACCACAAAGCGGCGGTGAGCAGTTCGCCAATTGTGGCAATAAATGGGGCTAAAACTTGTGCCAAGAGTGGCGGATATAGATATAAATGACGCACGTCAAATTGTGGGCGATAGGGCGATACCCCATCCACCAGAGCTTGCGCGCCTTTAGCATACGCGAAAAAATCGTATCGTCCGTAGGCGCTGGTATCGCCACGCATAAATAACACCCAATTGAGCAAAATCATGCCGACCCACAATGCGATCACCAATCCCCACCAGATGGGGTGTGTTCGCTTACTCTGAATCTGGGTCATCATCTGCCATATGTCCGTTGTCCATGCCATTTAAGTCATGCTCAAGCGCATCTTCTTGTTCTTGCTTGAGTTGTATCGCCCGCATGATTTGCGTGCGCGATAAAATCACCGATGAGTCTTTTTCTTGGCGCAATTCGTCTGGGATGGGGATGTTGCGCTTCTTCAAAAAGTCTTCAATGGCATCACTAATCGTGCGCGAGGGAGTGTAATCGCCCATTTGTTCACGCAAGTCGCGCAGATGGTCTATCAGCCAGATATACAGGTCGGTCTCGGTACGTCCATCGAGGATGTCGGTCATCTCGTATTTGCGGATGAGCGTGATGGCGGGGCGATAGGCGTTATCGTACCAATGTGCCGCGGCGGTGGGCAAATCGACCTCACGATTTTGCTCATGCGAGAGCAACGACTGATACAAATAAATATGACCCAATAAATCGGTATAGCGCGAGCGTTCACTCAACATAAGCGGTTGGTGATGTGGACGGGTCTTATCTAATTGCGTTTCCTCAAGGAAGGCGGCATAAGCGGCGGCATCTTCAATTTCTGAGGGGGACATATCTGGGCGTAAATCGATGGTCGTTGGCAATTCAGTCACATGTGCCTGAATCGTCTTTGCACCAATCTGGCGGGCGACCGACACACGGTGATTGCCATCGCGCACAAAATATAAGTCGTCCACCTTATACACATCAATCGGTGGCAAACCAGTTAGGCTATTGGCTTGGGCATACACCCTGCTCCACCGTTCTTGCATGGTGGCTTTTTTAGGCAGAAAGTCGCGGGTGAATTCTTTATAACGCCC
Organism: Phototrophicales bacterium; assembly: GCA_002794515.1. Lineage (GTDB taxonomy): Bacteria > Chloroflexota > Anaerolineae > Aggregatilineales > Phototrophicaceae. The sequence goes on along the minus strand of PGTJ01000133.1, from coordinate 2,576 downwards.
GACACTACCGACAATTTTATCCAACGGGATGTCTTGTAAGCCTTTATAACTCTCCTCACGCAGGCGTAAGCGACTGCGAATATCGTCAAAACTCAATAACTCCATGGGCTTACCGCGCACGAAGTTAATCATCTCTTTCCAGAAGGCACGCGCCCGCGCCGTATTGAAGCGGTTCTTGCCTTCTATCATGCTCATCTGAAAGCTGTGGTCATCAGACATGGGCATATCGCCTTTCCATAGGCAGAACTGAACCTTGCCTATTCATATTCTCATTTGAATTATATCTGAAATCAGTTTAAGATTTGTGGGCAATTCTGGATAAAATTCGCCAACCCAACTTGGAGCAAATTGCTATGAGTTATATTTTAGTCACAAATGATGATGGTGTCCATGCGCCGGGCATCTTGGCATTGGCACAAGCCATGCGAAAATTTGGTGATGTGCGCGTGGTCGCGCCCACATTCAACCAGAGCGCCAGTGGTCATAAAAAGACGCTGTTCACCAACATCCCGTACGAAAAAACACACCTCGCCGATGGCACAGAAGCATTATCAATCACAGGATCGCCTGCCGATTGCATCGCCTTATCGGCATTAGGCGCGGTGCCGTGGCCCCCACGCCTGATTGTATCGGGCATCAATCGCGGTCCAAATATGGGACAAGACATCACCTATAGTGGCACAGTCACCGCCGCTTTAGAAGGGGCATTACACGGCATTCGCTCTATCGCCTTTTCATTAGATAATCACAACGCCAACACAGTAGAAGATTACGCCCTCGCCTCTCGCGTCGCCCAACGGGTGGTGGAATTGGTGTTTCGGCGCGAATTTCCATTGCATACCATCCTCAATGTCAATATCCCCATGGGCGATACCGCCAAAGGGATACGTATCACACGGCAGGGCATCCGCGAATATCTGGATGAATTAGAAGATGACGGAAAAAATTATCGCATCGTTGGCGACCCGCCCTCTGGCAGATTAGAGGATGTCGGCACAGATTTATGGGCGGTGCATAATCATTATGTCAGCCTTACACCCATTCATCTCGATTTAACCGCCCATCAATTCATGGCTGAATTATTCGCTTGGGATATCACCCTCTGATACGGTGTTGATTTGCGCCACAAAGCGGATGACCACATCGCCCCCACTGCCTGCCTTTGCCGATAGGCTCATGGCAGGGAATAATTGGGCAAAGGCGGTGCGATAGGCTTGTATCGCCTGTGGTGTGAGCATGTCTCCAAAGAAAAAGGTTTGCACAGGTTGTATCAATGTGGCAAATAACACCCCAATCTCACCAACCGCATCGCCATTAAGATACACGGCTACTTTTGGCGCATCCAAAAATGTCGGCACAAGGCGCGGAATCGCCCAGATATAGCCGTCATGCTGGGTGAGCAAATCTTGTGCCGCGGCGGGCGTAGCAATGAAAAAAATATCATCATTCGCCCCAACGGCAATCTCTGGGGGGAAGAATGTCGCCCGATTGCTGGGCAAGGTGATGAACGCCACATCGCTGGTGTTCATCTGGGTGCGATGCACGGTAAAAAGCGGGTCAGCACTAAAATAGGTTGTCGCCGCGCTCGCCAACACATCCACCAAACGGCGCGAATCTTGCGGTGATGTGGTCTTGAACACCCATCCAAAATAAAATGGATTGATGCTATTCGTCCCCGATGTGATGGGCAAAATCTTCCCCCATAGGGCATAATCGCCCGTTGTCCATGAGAGAATATCTTTCTGCAAATCGGCATTCAGAAAGACCTGCGTCAATTGCATAAAATCGCGCATGATTAATTCTGGTGTATCAGATGCGCTAATCGCCGCCAATACAGATGATGCGCTCTCGACCAGATTGGTGAAATCGGTGGTATGGATGAAGAACTGCGCCTGTGGCGGTATAAATGCCCAAAATGCGGGGTTGATAGGGGTATTCGTTTGGGCATCGGGCGCATCTCGTTGTTGGATGAGGTCGATAGTCAGCGCCTCATCCCCAACAATAATCCCCGCCAAACCCGCCCCTGTCGTGGTGTTATCCACACCAAAAGCGCGCAATATGCGTAAGATAATGGCATCTTGGATGAACGGCAACGAGACAGCAGGTGTATTGAAATATGCCCACAGGTCATAATTGCGTTGTGGCAGTTGGCGGATGCCGTTTGTGAACAGGGATACCGTCTGCAACGGCTCGCCTATCATCACGGGCAAATCGGCACGATAGGCGATATGCAACAGGGTTTGATTCATAGCGAGGGTTAAATCATCCGAGCCATAGACCTGATAATCGGCTATGGCTGGGCGCATTTGCAAACCCAATGCCACTACCATCAGATTGAGAAACATCTGTGCTGTGCGATAATCGCCGATATCCACTGTGAGATATAACCGCACAGGCATATCTGGGTTGATAACCGATTCGGCGATACCATCAATGCCAACCCCCGCCCAATCGCCAAGCGCTTGGTCTAATACGCTGACAAAATCTAGTTGAATGGGTAATGTCACCGATTGCGCCACGAGCTGATTAATCAGATCATTCATGCTCAAGGCTTGTGATAAACCACTGGGCAATTG
>PGTJ01000616.1 GCA_002794515.1 Phototrophicales bacterium | reverse complement strand
GAGATTGATGAGCTGTGTGCGGATGGTATCGGGCAATTGGGATAAGTCATCAGGAGCACCGATAACGAAAACGGTCTGTGGGCTATAACTGACCGATGTAATGACATACCCCAATTCGAGGGTCTGTGTGTCTAAATTGGGGGCAATCGCCAATTCACGCAGGTCATCACGTCGCTGAATATCTACCCGTACATTCACATTTTGTGGCTCAATAGTCACATCACTTACAACACGCCCATCGGCATCCACAGGCACAAGGCGAATATCCCCATTATACGATTCGCGTTGTGTGCGTAAATCTAACACAGCACGCGCCGCCACTACTTGTTGCACACGGCTCGATGCCCCACTGACGATTACATGATCACGACTAAATATCGGCTCTGAGCGGGTGAAATTGGTCGGCGGTTCGTTGGTAGATGGAATATATGCCACTACTGGCACCGATTGTGATTGCATCATCTCGATGGTGACGGTGATTTGGCGCGGTTGTGTGTCGGCAATCGCCCGCCGTGCGACATCGGTCTTGAGTTCGACCGTATGTGTGCCGGGTGGAAGCCCGCGCAAATCTGCCCGCACGGTAATATCTTCACGCAAAAGCACATTGGTAATCGATTGTGAACTACGGATAGTTACTTGCGCGTTGCGTGTAGCTTGTTCGATGAGCAACATGCCACTATCTAATTCCACCAATATTGGCACTTGGGTATAGCGCCGTTCTACAATCGGGTCAGATTGAGCAGTGGAGGTCACCCAAATAAAAAATGCCAAGGCGAGCGAGGCTAAAAACCACAACAGGTTATTCATCAATG
>PGTJ01000509.1 GCA_002794515.1 Phototrophicales bacterium | reverse complement strand
CAACACCCGTTTATCGGGCAATTGCATCATCAAAAATTGCGTCTCTGGATTCACATCTCCCGCCTTTTGGGCGATTTGTGGCTTCACCCAAAATGGTTCATACCGATGTAATCCAGAAAAGCGTCCTTCGCCCAACCGCCCCAATGAGGCAACACCTCGAAAAACGGGTTTATCGAGCTTGAGGTAGATAAACACACCATCCCACGATGTACCATCCGAGATGAGGGTATATCGTTCATCCGAAAAAGCGCTTATGAGTGGATAGCCGTTGTAATTTAAGGTGTTCTGTTCAATCGTCCAAGACATGTTGATTATTCTTCCGATGCATTCACAAACCGAAAACCATGCCCACGCACAGTATGAATATATTGCGACTCGCTATCATATTCTTCTAGGCGGTCACGTAAGCGACGAACCAACGCATCGATGGCTTGCTCACTGACACCATCCCCCATGACATCGGGCCACACCGCCTCGATGACCGCCTCGCGGGTACACACATTACCACCGTTGATATACAACAATTCTAACAAGCGATATTGTGGCAAACTGAGTGGCGGGTCGATTTCTTTATCTCCGATGAATACACGTCGTGCCTCGCGGTCTAGCCGCAAGCGCCCACCGATATGCGTTGGCACAGGCGATGGCAACGTGATGGTGGTATCTGGTCCAAAAAAGCGCAAGCTGACTTCGCCCGACAAATTAATTTCATCACCATCGAATAGCGCCCCTTTGCCTTCGAGTTTTTTGCCATTCACCCATGTGCCGTTGCTACTATTCAGGTCTTCGATGAAAAAATCGCTGTGTTGGCGATATATGCGAATATGTTGGCGCGAGATTTTGCGCTCTGGAATGACCACATCGCACACATCATCACGTCCAACGGTAATCGTATCTTTTTCCATCAACCACTGATGATGAAGCATATTGCCATGTATCATCACTAAAACGGGTTTATCATTCTTTTCATTCGACATCTGCAAAACCTCTTTAGGTGATATGCAAACTTTATATCATTATAACGGATCATTGTGAACTAATTATCAGTGCCAATTTTGACCACCTCCGACTCGACAATACCCACCCACAATCCTTGATCATTATACGGTGGCGGGGCGACAAATTGTGTGGGATTATTGGGGATGGCGACAGTCCCCACAAATGTATTGCGATAAAAGGCTTTGATGCTGGCTTCGGGTGTTAAGCCTAATAATGCGGGTGGACGATTCGCCAATTCATAATTAACTCGATGCACACACCGTTGGCGCGGTCCTAAAATGCGGATACGGCTCTCTGGATAGCTGGTCGCGGTTTCGCCCGTCAATGGCACAACACCCGCCGTATTCAAGGTGATGCCTAACCCACTAATGGGTTGTTCGGGCGCGAGGATGAAATTATT
>PGTJ01000358.1 GCA_002794515.1 Phototrophicales bacterium | reverse complement strand
GTCATGTTTTTGTCGTTGGGATTGCAGGTATATCCCTCGCGCTTGGTGCTGGTCGCGCCAACGGGCTTAATTATCGGCTTATTTTTGATATTTGTGGCGCGCCCGTTGAGTGTGTTCATCGCCCTTGCCACCTCGCGGCTGACATTCCGCGAAAAATTATTCATCTCATGGGTGGGCTTGCGCGGTGCCGCCCCGATTATCTTGGCGACATTCCCTCTCTTGGCAGCGGTGGATAAAGCCGATACCATCTTTCATCTAGTGTTCTTCATCGTCCTCACATCGGTGATGATACAAGCACCGCTCTTGACCCGCATGGCGCGCTGGTTGGGTGTATATAACACGCGGTATGTCGCCAAAAAATCGCCATTGGCGGTGGTCATGGATGATAACCAAATTGCCAACGATCTTGTAGAATTCACCATCCCCGAAAATGCTGAAGTGATTGGCAAGACGCTGGTCGATTTACAATTGCCCAAAGGGGTATTGGTCATGCTCATCGGACGTGATGCCGACATCATCATCCCCAACGGCACAACACGCTTTGAGGTAGATGACCGTGTGTTGTTGCTCGCTCCCCAAATTCGCCATACCCAAATTCGGCGTTATTTTTGTTACATCCCCACCTCAGACCGCCAATCGGCATAAGATAACCCCGATTGATGGACGGCGAGGCGCATCATCACGCACGCCATGATTTGGATGAGGATGCCTGCACCACCAGCACCATTGCCGATGTATGCCAACCCATTCGCATCGATGCGATGCCTCATATAATGCTCTGCATACCTGCACCAATTGCCAACCAATGAACAGGCTCACACCCGTAAATACACGATTTGTGTCGTCTGTCCGCAGGTGAAAGTGCATGCCCCATTTTTCGATGTAACGCAGAATATGTTATAGCTCCAATTCTGCCCGCCATTGCCGATAAGGCAAATCGACCTGCTGTGCCAATAGGCGTAATAGTACCCGCACAGATAGGTCGTAGATGACGACCAACCCCAATACCTGTGTCGTCCCCAATGTCAGGAATGTCGTCCAGCGCATGTGTCGATAAAAAGCGGGTAGCCCAAGCGTCAGCAGTGAATATGCGCTGATATAAACAATTAAATGAACACCAATAAAGCCTGCAACGGTGGCAACTGAGCGCGTTAGATTATCGGTGGATAGTCCAATGCTCCATAGGGCGATTAAATAACCGATGACCAGCGCATGAACAAGGCTAAGATACACGGCGATGGTCAGAAATACCAAGCCCGTCACCGTCTCTAAAAATAATAAGTTGATGGCGCTGGCGGCGGGTGTGGTCAGGCTACTGACGACACCCAATGCCGACATCAAGATGAGGAGTAAGGTGGTGATAATCATGCTATTGCTCATCATGATGCGCGTATCTTTGAGCCACAGCATGTCTTTATAGATGGCGCGCCCCATGAGCCAAATTGCTTGTTGGTCGCCATAACTGCTCACACTTATCAGGTCATAAATGCCTGATGTGCGAATTCTGCTCAATTTGTTGCTGATGCGAATCGCTAAAAATCCGCCCAAACTCACACAAAAGGCGAACATCACGGTCGGTAACGACCCAAATAGCACAAAGACAAATGGCGTGACCAAAACAATGCACACCAAAGATGACCATACCAATAGAATCACCAGCCCAAGCCCCACCAGACAGCTGACTAACTGTGCGGGAAGCCACGATAATACCCGCTCAATAAGCGGATGTGTTCGGGGGGCTTGTGTGGGTAATTGCAGTTTGAGCAAGCGACGAAATGGATTGAAGATGGGTAATGGGGCATTCATCACACGCCATATGAGGAAGGTTTGCCACATATGAATACCTCAATCCATCGGATTGCGCCATAATAATCTTAATAATCGCCGTGCCATATGACCCGTCCATGACCGATCACGGATGCGAATCCGCGTCAGCCGATTTAATTGGTCGACATCATCATCGACTGTAATCGCCAATCCATGCCATAAGATGATGATGAGGATTTCGCGCAAGGCATAAACAACTGTCACACAAATATACCCATAAAATGGTGTAATTGGATAGTTTATCAGCGAAAATAGACCCGGGATGATGAGCAAACAGATAAATCCTGCCGCGATATATGTGCCGAATTGCAATGCCAAAAAATTGGCGACGACCGAATTTTGTGTTTGTCCCCGTGTTTTATTGTGGTGAGCGGCGATGATGCCCACCAGACTGCCCACACATGCCGATTGAAAAAAATCGACCAAGCAGAATAATAAAAAACTAAACCCGACAATTAATACACTCCATAACATATAGATGTGCGGGGTGTTGTTACTCGCCACATACAAAAATGTCGTCACGATGAAAGGCAATAGCATAATTAGAGCGATGATGCCATAAATCCCACCCAGCCCATTGCGTAACTGGCGCAGGACTTGGCTATTTTGTACTGATATGCTCGATAACGCCCATGATGCCCCCAAAAATCCACTGGGGGTGACACCCAATATCAGATACCGCCCCTGAAGGCGCTCATTCATAATCGCGCCACTGATATTCAAGGCGCTCGCCAAGCCGTATATCGTGCCAGCCAATGATAAAATGATCGGAAACCCCACACTGATGACCGCAACCGAGATGAGGACGACCACCACCATAAAATTGCTAAAGCCCATCAAGACCATCAGG
>PGTJ01000188.1 GCA_002794515.1 Phototrophicales bacterium | reverse complement strand
CCACGAATAAGTTCAAATTGTCCCCAGTTGCCGAATTGGTCTTTGCCTTCGGTGAATGGCTGATTGCGCGTTAATAATTGGTGTAATTGTTTGATGAATGATGTGGATAAATCGCGTTGTGCGCCAACAAAATCGAAAACCTGTTGAATAGAGGTTTCATGATCGCGGATGATCTTCACGATTTCTGAGGCGGGTTTATCGGTTGACCCATGTGGGATGAGCAATTCATCGATGCCTTGTTCAATCAGAAGATACGTAATGCCCCTATCGATAGTGTATAACCGTTCAATCACACCCGTCTCAATGGCGATTTTGCGACGTAATTTTTCCATGAACAGCTTATAACTATTGGTGTTGGATAATCGTTGACGTTGTTCGCCCCAAATTTTGACCAATTCATGAAGCCCTCGATGCTTTTCTATCATTTGCTCCCAATTATCGGGCAAGTTCGTGATGGGTTGCCATTGCATAGATGTATCCTATGTATCCATTTTTGATGTTGTGTTCAGTGTAACATATTTTTCACCAAAATTTAATCTGGTGTTACTTGACAATTAAACCGTCTGGACGGTATACTGATGATTGTATGCTATACCGTCTGGACGGTTTAATTATTTTTGGAATAACACATGACTAAAGCACAGACCACCAAAAAACACATCTTAGAAGCCGCCAATCGTGTCATTCAGCGTGATGGGGTGGCGAAGCTCACCCTTGAGATGGTCGCCAACGAAGCCAAAGTGAGCAAAGGTGGTTTGCTGTATCATTTTCCGAATAAAAATGCGCTCATTATGGGCATGATCGATTATTTTTTGGGCAATTTTGAGGGCATCTTAGACCAATCCAAGACTGACGACCCGCGTGAGTGGTTGCGGGGATATGTGCGCTCGACATTCGACATGACCAATTCGCAATTAGAAGATAGTCGGGCGTTGATTGCCGCGGTGGCGAATCAACCCGAATTGTTGGCGCGTGTGCGCGAAAAATATGCCGAATGGCAAGCCAGCGCCGAAGCATCGGGCATCGACCCCGCCTTAGCAACGGTCATCCGCTTGGCGGCAGACGGTTTATGGTTTACTGAATTATTGGGGATAAACGTCATCTCTGACGATTTATACCCCGCCGTAGAACGCGCTATTTTGGCGCTATTAGATAGAAATGAAGGGTAGCATCATGACAATCTCACAAGAACAATCACATATGAAGACTCTCTTGGGATGGTTGGCAATTGCACTGATTATCACCGTCATTGGATTTATCGGGTTATATACGCTCACACGAAATGCACATGGCATGGAAATCGGCGAATATGGTGGCAAAGCCTTCATCAGTTGGTTTATGGGATTTTTCCCGATGTTCGAGATTTATGGCGCAGTTCCCGCCAGTTATTTCTTGGGATTAGGCATTTTGTCATCCATTTTCTGGGCGGTATATGGCAATCTTGTGCCTGTTTGGGTGATTCATTATGGTTATGAATACCTCATGACCTATCCACGCATCCAAAAGTGGCTCAAGCGGTTGTCATCAGAAAAAGTGCAACAGCGCATGAATCGCTATGGTGTGTGGGCAGTGTTGATACTCACGCCATGGACAGGGATTTGGGCGATGGCGATAACTGCTCGTGCATTGGGCATGAATATCGGGCGGTTGTTCATGTTCGCCACCATCAGCATCACCGTTTATGCGGTGGTCATCGCCACCACAATGGATTTGGGTGTCAAAGCTGTTAGTGGGGGATAGCACAGCACACGGGCGGTTGGAAGATATGCCATCCGCCCAAATAATACTGCCATATCAAGAACGCCAGTGATAATATCACAATGACGAACATCACTTTGCCACCGATGGGTGTCCTTTCGATGAACCATTCTATCCATGTAGTGAGGAGCGCCATACAAACAAATCCCAACACGGCGGATATGACGAAAATTGCCAAGCCGATGAGGCTAAATCCATCGGCATTTTTTACGAATATGGCGATGCCATGACGAGTATTAAAAAGCGCATTGGCGATAACCACAAACACACCTGTGAAGATGCCAACACCAATCATGCCCTCGGTATTGGTCTTGAGGCGTCTGCCAATGGTATCGCATGTGCCGACCAATATGAGGCTGAGAAGGCACACCAATAAGCCCGTTATACCACCCAACATCCCCATGAGCGTGATGTATGAAAATAATCCACCGATAGCGAAGGGCAATATGTTATTGGGGTTATAACTCGCGTTTTCATCGCCTTTGTCGAGGGTGGCGATCAACACCCATGTGATGAGCCACATCACTGCGCTGGCAAGCGTCATGGCGATAGGGGCGAGTGGTAAAATCACATCGACCTGAATCAGGCGGTTATTCATCAGTGTGGCGCTCATCACGATGAATATCGGCGACCATAAGATGGTGCTGATGAGCGCCCCTGCCACCCATTTATGGGCTTTTTTCCCATATACTTTCTGATATGCCTTGAGCGCATCGGGTGTGACCAATCCCCACCACAACAATCGCGCCCAATCTAGGAGATTAATCGCGCGCAGGCGATGGATAGATAATGTTTCAGTTGGTGGCATCAATAAGTCCTTTGGAATATGTATATGATGATTAATGGTATTGGATTTGCTACAATTTGCAAGCAACAAGCGAAAGGATGATGATGGGCGCAGGACTGAAACGACAATTAGGCTTATTTGGGGCGGTGATGATGGGCTTAGGCTCGATCATCGGCACAGGGGTGTTCGTCAGCATCGGCATCGGCGCAGGTTTGGCGGGACCTGCTGTCATTGTGGCGATGGTCATCGGCGCGTTCATCGCCCTATTTAACGGCTTGAGTAGCGCCCAACTCGCCGCGAATCATCCTGTGAGCGGTGGTACATATGAATATGGGTATCGTTACCTTAACCCAGCATTGGGATTTATCGCAGGGTGGACATTTTTATTGGCAAAAAGCGCCTCTGCCGCCACAGCGGCACTAGGCGCATCTGCTTATTTGGGTGATTTCATCGGCTTAGACGGCGCATGGCGTGTGCCGTTGGCATTCATCATCGTCATCATCTTCACCCTGTTGTTATTGGGTGGATTAAAACGCTCCAACGCCGTGAATACGGTCATCGTGACAATGACGCTGGTGGCATTATCATCATTTATAATTGGTGGATTGCCGAATGTATCGGGCGATAATCTCACCCCATTTTTTGCCGATGACATGGGCATATCGAACTTGCTTTATGCCAGTGCATTGATGTTTGTGGCGTATACGGGGTATGGTCGTATTGCCACATTGGGCGAAGAAGTGCATGAACCCCGCAAAATCATCCCACGCGCTATCATCACCACCTTATTTGTGACCATGATGCTGTATGTGTTGGTGGGATTGGTCGCCATCGGCACGCTGGGTGCATCTGAATTGAGCGCATCGGTCGCACAAAATCGCGCACCGCTTGAAGAAGCGGCTCGCACATTTTCATCACCTATTGCTATGCTGATTGCTATTGGCGCAATCACCGCCATGTTGGGCGTGTTGCTCAACCTGATTTTAGGCTTGTCGCGGGTGTTATTGGCGATGGGCAGGCGTGGCGATATGCCGCGCATCACCGCCAAACTGAACGCCTCACAAACCACACCGACAATCGCCGTCATGGTGATGGGTGTGGTGATTTCGGGCTTGGTGTTGATTGGGGATGTGAAGACCACATGGTCATTCAGCGCATTCAATGTGCTGATTTATTATGGCATCACCAATTTAGCCGCGTTGCGCTTATCACCTCAAGAACGCTTATTCCCGCGCTGGTTGGCGGTATGTGGATTAATTTCATGCCTATTTTTGGCGTTTTGGGTCGAGGTGAGTGTGTGGGTAGTCGGGCTGGTCATCATCGGCGCGGGCGTGGTGTGGCAAATTTTTATCGCACGGCGGTTTTTTGTGGGGAAATAAAAAAACACGGCGAACCCCTGCGCCGTGTTGGAGATAAAATTATTTTGAGGCGATAGGATACTGAATTTCCATCACACCAAGTGGGTCATTATTGTGCTGAGGTGGGCGCAAATAATATTCTCGACACGCGCCCTCTTGCCGATAACCATGCGTCTCTATCCAGTTCATTATTTCGGCATGAACACGCCCTACAGCGCCAAAATCATCATAGCTACCCCGATAAACTGCATACGCCACACGAGTCGGCGCGAGGATGTGAGCCACTACAGCATCCTCCAACTGAGGCAAAGTGGCTGATTGCACCTCATACGCCATTTCGACATCAATCCCGTTGGTTGCATCGCTATAATATAAAGCAAATGACACGCCATTGGTCGGTAATCCTGCTTCTTGAATGGCTTGCCATACCCGTGTATTCAATGCCATACACCGTTCTCGCATGAGTGATGGGTCGGGGACGATTTCGCGCCCACCGATGACAGTCACTTGCCCGATTTCTTTGGTTAAAATTTCAATTTCAGACATTTTGCCCTCCTGTTCGATTTGTTGTAAACGAATTTCGACCTGATGTAGTTGTTCGCGGGTTTCATTCACCAGTTGTTGCAATTGGGCTTGACGCAAGGTCAACATCCCGCGTAATGCCTCGCTGGTGATGGCGATTGCGCCGTCTTGTCCAATCATCCCTTTGATTTGCTCCAATGAAAATCCAAGTTCGCGCAAGGCTAAAATCCGATTGAGATGAGGCAATTGGTCATAGGTGTAATATCGATAGCCTGTGAATTTATCTACCTGTGCGGGTTTGAATAAGCCGATTTCATCGTAATGATGAAGGGTTTTGATGGAAACGCGAGTTAACCGAGAAAAATCGCCTATTTTGAACATCTTTCACCATGCCTTTTGTTCAACACCGTGTTGATAATCACAGCATAAAATCTCCTGTTGGCGGAGAGTCAAGAGGGCAAATAAAAAAAACACGGCGACCAAGCACCGTGTTTTTTTGATATTTTTAAGTGAGTGATGATTAGAAATCGCCACCCATGCCACCGCCACCGGGCATCGCGGGGGCTTTTTCTTCGGGGTTATCGGTGATGAGGGCTTCGGTGGTCAAAATCATCGAAGCGATTGAGGCGGCGTTTTCGACTGCGCCACGAGTCACTTTGGCGGGGTCGGGGATGCCAGCTTCGATCATATCGACATATTCGTTGGTCATCACATTATACCCGATGCGATGATTTTTGCGTTGTTTTTGAATACGGCGCACATTGTCGATGATGACTGCGCCATCTTCGCCCGCATTAGCGGCGATTTTACGCATAGGCGCTTCGAGCGCACGGCGCATAATCGCCACGCCAGTGTTTTCGTCTTCGTGTTGCATCTTGAAGTTGGCGAGCGAGGCAATGGCGTTGATGAGCGCCACACCACCACCTGGCACCACACCTTCTTCGACCGAAGCACGGGCGGCGCTGAGGGCATCTTCTACGCGATGTTTCTTCTCTTTCAGTTCGGTTTCGGTCGCCGCACCAACGCGGATAATCGCCACACCACCGCTCAAT
>PGTJ01000569.1 GCA_002794515.1 Phototrophicales bacterium | reverse complement strand
GTATAATGCCGCACTGCCCATACGGGCATAAATTTCGCCCAACAAAAAGCGCACGGCTTGGATGAAGAACAAGCCGACCAGTGTGGCTTCGATAAGCCCAAACAGGGCGTAATTGGCTGTGAAAAATGACCGTATCCGTCGCATGGATGACATCCTCATTTAAGGTTTGTTAAAGGGATATGCTCAAAAACACACTTTTGGGTGTATAATCTACCAAATTTATCACAAGACCGTTCTTGTGCAATAGTCTTACCTGATAGGAGTTATGACTTGGAAACTGTAAAGACACTCCTCGTTGGTGGCACAGTTGTCACCATGAACGAACAATTTGATGTCTTCTATGATGGTGCTGTCGCCATCAACGGACATCAAATCATTGCGGTTGGCACACGCCAAGATATTGTAGCACGTTATACGGCAGATGAAGTCATCGAATGTGACGGAAAATTCATTTTGCCCGGATTAATCAACGCCCATACCCATGTCCCCATGACCCTTTTGCGCGGTTTGGCAGATGACTTGCGCCTCGATGTATGGTTGATGGGTTATGTCATGCCCACAGAACGCGAATTTGTGAGCGAAGAATTTTGTCGGCTCGGCACAAAAATTGGTTGTGCCGAGATGATCCGCAGTGGCATCACCGCCTTTGCTGATATGTATTATCACGAAGCGACCATCGCCGAGACTGTCGCCCAAATTGGGATGCGGGGTGTGTTGGGGCAGACCATCCTCAAATTTCCATCTCCCGATTCGGAATCGTACGAACACGCGCTGGAATATACGCGCAATTTCATCGAAAAATGGCGCAATCATCCGCTCATCACACCTGCTGTCGCCCCTCATGCACCGTATTCCAGCACCAAAGAGATGCTCAAACAATGCGCTCAGTTGGCGATGCAATATGATGTACCTGTCCTCATCCATATCTCCGAGACGAAACAAGAAGAGGATGATAACTTTGACCAATATGGAATGCGCGTTGTTCCATGGGTGAAATCGAGTGGCTTGCTTAATGCCAAAGTGTTGGCGGCGCATTGTGTGCATATCAACAAGGGCGATATGCAAACCTTGTATG
>PGTJ01000169.1 GCA_002794515.1 Phototrophicales bacterium | reverse complement strand
TTGTCGAGTTTGTTGTGTGGGTTCATCTTCTGTGATGATAATTGTTGCTGTATCCATTTGATAGCCGCGTATTTTCCCATCTTTATACCAACGGTACGCTGTTCGGTAATGGACACCTTTTTTCTTGGCATAATCGCGTATTCTTATGTACATTATTGTACATGAAAATACATACTTGTCAATAAAATGCCTTAACGTTGATGATACCTGCTCGTGTGTTGTCGTGGTGGGGCAAATTTGCCCACACCACGAATTTGCCGATAAATGTGTTGGATGAAGGATGGTTGTGCTATCTTAAATCCCTAGCTCTCGTGTCCGTTTTCGCAGATAACAATACAGTAGTGTCTCGTGTAAAAGTGCTTGCCTTATGAATCGCGTTCTTACCGTTTAGTCAAGGATTACGACCAACTCCCACCTTTGTTCCTGACTATTCAGTGGGCTGTCGTAGTGCGATGTGGTCTTGGCGTTACCGCCGTCACTTTCTGAGTGCATGACCGATCCTTTCTGCTTCGGTGTGGAACTTGGTCAACCGTTCCATAATCACCGCACGACTAAGAGCGAATTGTTGGGCAGTTCATCACGTTACATCGGCAAAAAAAGAGACGTGAGCCGATGGGTTTTATACATAACCTCGTCTCACGTCCCTTTCCACATGCTAGGGATTGGGGTAGGTGGTCAAAACTCCCACCAGTCATGAGACTTTCGGTGACTATCCGCCAACACCACTTCACCCGATGGATAATTGGTATCCATACTGGGCGACACCATCGCACACAATGCGACACAATTGCGCCGTGCATCGGAGCGATGGATATTGTGAAGGGTTTGGTTCGATAGCCCGTAGGCGACCATATCTAAGCGCCTTTCTCAATCGTTGTGCCTTGTAAGAAGGCTTTGATGCTTTCACCTGTGATAAAGACTCGACGCATTCCATCGGGTTTGCTCACTTGCAAATGTCCTTTGGCGATGAGCCGTTTGAGTGTGCTGAGGCTGATGCCGAGCGCCTCTGCCGCTTCTTGGCGGGAATATACCGCGCCATCTTCAATAATCAGTTTGTTGGTATTCATCCGAAAAACCATCCTTTCCGTACTATTTTAGACTATACCCCATATTATAATAGCCGTCAAGAGGTTTAATCAAGCCTTAAATGGTAATAAGGGGTCATAGGGGTTATTATTGGGGGTTTTGCTCATCCGTTTGCTTGACACTTTCAAAAATTTATTTTACCATTCCTAAATAGATACAAATAAGTATATAGGAAATGTAAAATGAGTGCCAATTACATAGACCAAATACTGGATTTGATACGAGCAAAAGGTATTATACGCCCACGCGACCTTACAGAGCATGGAATTGCACGACAATATTTACAGATTCTATGTGAACAAGGCATCATTGAGCGTATTGGTCGCGGTCTTTATGCCTTTCCTAATCGTCATCATGAACATATGGCATTGATAGAGGTTGCCCAACGCGCACCAAATGCCGTGATTAGTTTGCTGTCTGCACTTCAGTTTCATCGACTGACTACGCAACTTCCTTTTGAGGTGTGGTTGTCGATTGAGGGTACAAGCTGGAAACCGCAGATAAATTATCCGCCAATTCATGTTGTACGATTTTCGGGTGATGCGTTTCACTATGGTATAGAAACACATATACTTCATGGTGTCTCTGTAAAAATATATGGTGTCGCCAAAACGATTGCCGACTGCTTTAAGTTTCGTAATAAAATAGGGTTAGATGTAGCACTAGAGGCACTCCAACAAGCCATTAGAGAAAAACGGGTCACCATAGACGAAATATGGTCGGCATCGAAAGTTTGTCGGGTACATAATGTGATCAGACCATACCTTCAGGTAATTGCATGAACAAGCCAGATAAAAAGAAAAATGTTTCGGCATCTGTTCATCAGCGTCTTGTCAATTTATCGAAACACAGTGGCGAAACACACGATTATTTGCTGGTGCGTTTTGCCATTGAGCGATTCCTCTACCGCCTGAGTTTATCACCTTATGCCGACCAGTTAATTCTGAAAGGTGGTACATTATTATTGGCATGGCAAGGAAAAAGTCATCGTGTGACTCGTGATGTGGATTTTCTTGCCTTTGGTCCACCAGATTTAGTACAAATGGAGGCGATTTTCGCTTCGATTTGTACATATCCTATCGATTTTGATGATGGTATCTCTTTTTTTGCAGATAGCATCCAGTGTCGTCAGATTATTGAAGAGAAACAATATACAGGAATCCGCATAGAATTTAAAGCAAAAATTCAATCTTTTGTTGAATTGACTGTGGATATTGGATTTGGAGATGTGATCACCCCAAAAGTGGAGAATGTTGAATTCCCCACTTTTTTTGATGAGATGCCAGCCCCAAAGTTATGTGCCTATCCAAAATATACGGTTATTTCAGAAAAATTTGAGGCGATGATTTCCTTGGGTATGGCGAATAGTCGTCAAAAAGATTTTTATGATATTTGGTATATGAGCCAACAATTTGATTTTGATGGCGATATTCTAAAACAAGCTATTGAAAAAACATTCGCAAAACGCAAAACTGCGTTACCCAAGACAACGCCGATGGTTTTTACCGAAGATTTTTATGCAAATTTGGCTAATCAAGCACAATGGAAAAACTTTGTCAAAAAATTGAACAATTTTGATAAATCACTTGGTTTTGAACATGTTGTTAAGGGCGTTGCGGCATTTCTGATGCCAATCGTACTTGCTGATGATGGGATAAATTTCCGTTGGTCATCAACAGACCGTGTTTGGCAAAACCGAGACTAAAAATCTCGAATTGACAGATGTGCCGTTTTCTGCACATAATAACAACAACAACGACAATAAAGAGACAGTTTGCGATCTGTTGCGCCAACAGAGAGCCACATGCCATCGGCTGAAAGCAGTGGTAGGAGATGCAAGCGCAAAATTCACTCTTGAGTGCGGTCATCATCGATTGATTACTGGCGCGTTGGATGAGGGAAAGACCGATGTGGTCGAGTAGTTCATCCCGTTCACCCAACGTCATCGGGTAAAATGAAGTGGATATGCCTTATTGGGCATATCAATCAGGGTGGTAACGCGGGATGCGTCGGAAAGCGCTCTCGTCCCTGTGGTGCAAGTTTTTGCATACGGTGGATGAAGGGCGTTTTTGTTTGCCCCGCATCCATCAGGTTGTCACGGTAGATGGAGGATTTTGTGACATGCTCGACCAATTACAAGCACTACAAGCACAAGCCCTTGCCGAACTTGGCGCGGTGACAAATCGTGCCGAATTAGACGCATGGGACAGCCAATATATCGGCAAAAAAGGACAACTCACGCAGATGCTCCGCAATATGGGGTCGTTATCCAAAGAAGAACGCCCCATTTTTGGCAAGGCGGCAAATGATGTGAAGACCGTCCTCGAAGCGGCATATGCCGAACGCGAAAAATTGATTAGCGACCAAGAATTGGCGCACGACCTCGAAGCGGGCGCGGTCGATATCACCTTGCCCGGTCGTCCAAAACCGACTGGTGGTTTGCATCCATCCACGCGCACCTTGCGCCGTCTGTTTGAAATTTGGGGTGATATGGGTTTTCAGGTGTATCAGAGCCGCGACATCGAGACGGATGATATGAATTTCACCCTGCTCAACATCCCGCCGCATCATCCCGCTCGTGATATGCAAGATACCTTTTATACCACCACGCCCAATGTGATTTTACGCACGCATACATCGGCGGGGCAAATCCGCGCCATGCGCGAATTGGGCGGAAACGGCACCAAGCCTTTGCGTGTGGTCTTGCCTGGGATGTGTTATCGATTTGAGCAAATCACGGTGCGGAGTGAGGTGCAATTTCATCAGATGGAAGGCATCGCCATCGGCAAAAATATCCACATGAGCGATCTAAAAGGCACAATCACCGAATTCGCCCGACGTTTTTTTAGCCCAACGGCAAAATTACGCTTCCGCTCTTCATACTTCCCTTTCACTGAACCGAGTATGGAGATTGATGTCGAATGCTTTTTGTGTGGTGGGGAAGGATGTCGGGTATGCAAGCATAGCGGTTGGCTCGAAATCGCGGGCAGTGGCATGATTCACCCGGTGGTGTTGCGGAATGGGGGCTACGACCCCAACGAATGGAGCGGATTCGCCTTTGGTATGGGTCCAGAACGCATGACCTTGCTCAAACACGGCATCAGCGATATTCGCTATTTCTGGGCGAATGACCAACGCTTCTTGGAACAGTTTTGAGGGATGACATTGATGAAATCTATCGGACGGGTTTATATCGGCATGGCGATCATCGTGCTGAACACGCTCATCTTATTGCTGGCGATGGAGGCGGTTTCGGCTATCATCATGTCGGGCAGACCGTCTATCACACAGACCGAGATAGAGGCGTTCAAAGAACGGGTTTTGTCGCTGGAATATTATCAATCACAAGATTGGTCACAAACGTATTGGCGCGAACATTTCGAGGCAGATAAATGGGATTACATGCCACATCGTTTATGGCAAACGCGCCCCTACACAGGCGAGACCATCAACATCAACGCCAACGGCAACCGCCTGACACATGCCTCTGATTGCCGTGATGATACATATCGTATTTATGTCTTTGGTGGCTCTACCATGTGGGGCTATGGTGTGCCAGATTGGAACACCATCCCCACAGGGATGCAAATCGCGTTGATAGATGATGATGTATGTGTGGTAAATTTTGGCGAATTGGGTTATACATCCACCCAAAACCTGATACGCCTATCGCAACTCATTGCACGGGGGGATATACCCGATATGGTCATCTTCTATGATGGTGCAAATGATGTCACATCGGCGAATCGCAATAGCATTGCGGGTAGTCATTTTTATTACGAGACCATTCACCGCGTGGTGAATACCGATGCGTTTACGCCAAAATCACTGACATTCGGCGAGGCGTTGGTGAGCTTTTTATCTCAAACCGCCACCTATCGATTGATTATCGGCGACCCGCCCAAAATTCAACCGAACTGGGCATTGCCCCCGTTGGATGATGCGTTTGTGAATGCCACCGTTCAGACATATTTAGATAATATCACGATGGCGAAGGCGTTATCAGACGCGCATGGCATTCAGTTTGTGGCGTTCATCCAACCAATTTTGTTCATGTCTGAGCGCCCTGTGAATGAAGAGGAACAACAATTTTTATGGGAGATGCCCGGCGGTCTGAGCGATTTGTTCTGGCGGGTGTATCCGCAATGGGAACAAGCCGCCAATGAGCGCGATTACCTATTTTATCTGGGTAGGGCGTTGGATAATCAGACCGAGCGCGTCTGGATTGATTTTAATCATCTGAATGCCATCGGCAATTTGGCGATGGCGAACGAAATTGTGGCGATTATCCGCCCATTGATACCGCGCTAGAGGCGCAATGCCTTTCGCTAAAGCCTACTGATAGGGCGAATTGAGGCGATTGATTGCGCCCCACATCACATCAACACCACACAATCGTTATGGCATCTCTGACGATGCCTATCATAAAGGAGAAATGCAAATATGCTCGTGCCACTCTCATGGCTCAAAGAATTTGTAGAGATTGATATTCCCGCCGAATTGCTCGCCGAAAAGTTGACTGTTGCGGGCTTAGAGGTGGGCAAAATTCATTATATCGGTGTGCCACAAACCCAAGTCGAGGGCATCCGCCAACCCACATCGAATCATCTGGTTTGGGATAGAGACAAATTGGTCTTGGCGGCGATTCGTGAGGTGAAGCCACATCCCAATGCCGATAGGCTGGTCTTGGCGATGGTGGATTATGGTGGTTCAGAACTGGAACAATGTGTCACAGGTGCGCCTAATTTATTTGAATACAAAGGCAAGGGCGAATTGAACCCGCCTTTGTGGACGGCATTCGCTCATGAAGGCGCAGAGGTGTGGGATGGTCATAGTGACGAACCCAAGCGCATGATCCTCAAGGGCAAAGATTTACGCGGTGTGTATA
>PGTJ01000838.1 GCA_002794515.1 Phototrophicales bacterium | reverse complement strand
GTGCCATTTTGTACCAAAATGTATGCCAATATGCGCCGATTATTAATTGTGAACAGGATCGGTGAATACGGATCACCAACTTCTTCATCGGTGAAGGCTTCTTCAACCCCATTTTCGCGGATGTAGATGGTGTTATTACTCACATACACGATGCCGACCATATTAGCGATAAGGGGTATGGCGTTGTTATCGATGCCCAATTCTTTGAGGAGTAGTTCGGGTTGGGCTTCATCTTGTGCTAGGGGTGGCGGTTCCAGTGGTTGAATGACTACTCGTGTATCGACAACGGTTGTAATGGGTGGCACC
>PGTJ01000697.1 GCA_002794515.1 Phototrophicales bacterium | reverse complement strand
GTCCACACCACTCATGCGTGTTTGCGCGGTGAACGGCACAAAAGTGAGGTTCATCTGCGAGATATCGCGCCCACGCAAATTGAATTTTTCTTTTGCCAAAATGACAATACTACGTCCTTCGGGGGTTTCATCGGCGATGGATGATAGTTGAGCGCAATCGGCTAAATGGTCTAAACTGACCCCATTGGCATTGATGAAAGTGGTCGCCATGCGGTTGCCGAGGGTAATTGTGCCTGTTTTATCTAAGAGCAACACATCGACATCGCCTGCCACTTCTACGGCACGTCCGCTTGTCACCAATACATTCCGTTGAATCATCCTATCCATACCACTGATGCCGATGGCGCTAATCAGACCGCCAATTGTGGTTGGGATAAGGCATACCAACAAGGCAATTAAGACGGGGATAGTCGCACTGGTGGTAGATAAACCACTTTCGGCTTCACTATAATTGGCAAATATCCGCAAGGTGACAACTGCCAATAAGAAGATGATGCTTAAGCCCGATAGCAAAATCGTGAGCGCAATCTCATTGGGTGTTTTTTGTCGTTTTGCCC
>PGTJ01000329.1 GCA_002794515.1 Phototrophicales bacterium | reverse complement strand
GATGAAAAGAAATTCCCAATATATTTATGCAAATTTACTTCTTTTGGTCTTGTTGGCGCTTGCAATTATGCCCGCATTTGCCCAAGATGATGACGACAAAGGTGTGACCGTTATCACGGGAGAAGTGAATTATACCGTTGGATTTTTATCTGATTTTGGCTATGGCTCTGTGACGGTTGTCTTGTCTGATTCATCGAGTTATGTCGATCAAGCCCGTAGACCAGACCGCATCCCAGATCCCGATTATGTCGTCCCAGAAAGTGGTCAATTCCTTGGCTATGTCACATCAGACCCGCTTGTATCGCCATTTACATACGAAATCCGCTTGCCTATCGTCCCTGTTGGTGAAGCACGCGATGTTGATAACAATGGCGAGGATAACCCGGGTGTTGTCATTAACGACATCAGTGTGTTTGTCAATGTGTATGGCACTGTCTACTGGGATCAAAATCGTGAATATGGTGCAGGGTTCTCATCGTTGCTCACTACCACCGAATTTACCCGCCGTTATGAACCCATTGGTGGCAAGTTCGTTGTGTGGTCGCCAGATAATGAGCAGGGATTTCCATCGGGCTTAGGCGAAGATGGACTGTTATTCACTGATGATGACCCCATCATCACCCTTCAAGCCGGTTATACCGTTGTTGATATTGGCACAGACCCATTCACATTTGACCGTTCTGCTATTGCCACTGTTGATTTGGTCGAACAAGAACAATCTTTGCAACCTGCGGATTATACCAATCTGAGTTATACCGCCGCTTTTGATGCCCTGATTGACCAAATGCGCCGTGAATACTCATTTACCGAATACAAAGGTGTTGATTGGGATGCCCTATATGAAGAATTTGCGCCCCGCATCGCAGAGGCAGAAGCCAATAATGATGCCGCCGCCTTCCAATTCGCCATTCGAGATTTTACATGGTCTATCCCCGATGGTCATGTTGGCGCGAATTTGCCCCTCACCAATGATGAATTTTTTACTAATACCGATGGTGGATTAGGGATGGCTATCCGCGAGACAGATGATGGGCGCGTGATTGTGAACTATCTCACCCCAGGCGGACCAGCAGAAAACGCGGGTATTCAATTGGGTGCAGAAATATTTGCATGGAATGGTGTGCCTATCCTTGAAGCATTGCCAGAAGTTGTCACCTATGCCGCGCCATATAGCACATCTCATAACCGCCGCTTACAAGAGTTGCGTTACATCACCCGCTCTGTCGTTGGTTCTGAAGTTGAGGTGAAATATCAAAATCCTGATTCCGAAGAAACACAAACGGCTGTGATGACTTCTGTTGCCGAACGCGATAGCTGGCGCTTCTCATCGATTGCCCGTGGCTCTGCACCACCAACCGCTTTGCCAGTCGAATTTAGCGTATTAGATAGTGGTTATGGGTATGCACGGGTGAATACTTTCTCCGAGAATCCCACCATTTTGCTCAGCAATTGGGAATGGATGGTCAAAACCCTCAACGCCAACAATATCCCTGGTTTGGTGATTGACCTGCGCTGGAATGGTGGTGGTTATAATCTGTATAACCAATTGGCGGGTTATTTTACACGCGAGGAAGTGATTGTTGGCACGAGCGCCAATTATGTCCCTGGTTCGGGTACACCAGATGAATTCTTTGTAGACCCCATCGATATCGATAAAATTCGTCCTAATCCAGATGGCATCTATTATGGTGGCAAAATTGTGGTCATCGTCAGCCCCAATTGCGCCAGTGCTTGCGAATTCTTTGGCTATGCCCTCAGTTTATTAGATAATGTGACCGTTGTCGGCTTTTATCCAACCGCAGGTTTGGGTGGTAATATCACCCCTGTTTACTTGCCCGGTGGATTATACTTCCAATTCACAACAGGTCGTGCATTAGATGCCGAAGGCAATATCCGCCTAGAAGGTATCGGTGTTGTGCCAGATATTGATGTTCCTGTGAATGAAGAAACCCTCTTTGCCGAAGGCGATGTGTTGCTTGATGCCGCTGTTGCCCATTTGGATAGTGCCACCAGTATCCCCGTCAATGATGGTGGGGTGGTGGAAGTCGGCACACCGGTTGAGGGCGAATTGGTCGCAGGCGAACGCATCGCTTATACCTTTGAAACGGGTGACGGTGGTACATTCGATATTGTTTTATCTGACCCTACAGGCAACCTCGACACCGTTCTGCGGATTTATGTCGCTGGTCAAACCAGTGTCGTCGCCGAAAATGATGATGATGAAAAAGGTGGCACAGTCAACTCTGGCTTCCGTGGTATTGAATTACCCGCCAATTTCACCCTCATTTTAGAAGTGGCGGGTTATGAAGATGCCCAAAGTGGCACATTCACCCTGACGATTACCCCTGTCGAAGGGGAATAGTCGGGCTTAGCGCCGAATACGCTACGATTCAATAAATCCAGCCATAGGCGAAAAGCCTATGGCTGTTTGCATTTTTGAAGCCCACTCAAGGTTCAAGGTTGCTATTTTATCAATCTAATTTCACCGTCTGGCGCACAATACCTGCCCGTTCATGACGGGCAATCACCTCAATTTCTGTCCCCGATGAAGCCCCACTGACCACCCATTCATATTTCACGCGGTCATTTGTGTTGGCTTCGGTCGTCCATGGGCTGATGCTACTCGGCGTGAGCGCCCGTCCTGCTAATTGACCCACTTCTTCACGCAATTTGCCACTGGTGAGTGTCAAGCCAACGGGTAATTTTATCTCGAATATCACCCCGCGCACTGCTTTCTTCTCCACCGCTTTGGCAGAGACCTGTGTTGGCAACCAGCCCGTATTGTGTACCACCATCCGAATCAGATACACCCCCTCGCTCAATTTTGTCACTTTTGTCTCGTATAATTCCAATTTGGGTGTGATGAGTGCTTGCCATATCAACCAATCGCTGAATGGCGCAATT
>PGTJ01000484.1 GCA_002794515.1 Phototrophicales bacterium | reverse complement strand
GATACCATTGTGTTAGGGGGGGGGGCGATGGGTGGGGCGACTGCCTATTACCTCGCCAAAGCTGGAGAACGGGTTTTATTATTAGAGCAATTTGAATTCGGACATATGTGGGGTAGTTCACACGGCGATTCGCGCATCATTCGTTATTCTTACAACGAACCGCGCTATATCGAATTGGCACGTTCTGCTTATCAATTGTGGTCAGATGTCGAATCTGAAGCCGATGTGCAACTGTTGGTCAAGACGGGTGGCATTGATTTTGGCAGAGCAGATGAAAAAACGCTTTTAGACACGCTCAACAGTGTGCAAAGTGCCAATATCCCCCACGAATGGCTCGATGCACCAGAGGCGAATAAGCGTTTTCCGCAATTCCATTTTGATGATGACATGCGCGTCTTGTATCAAGCCGATTCGGGCATGTTAAAAGCCGATATATGCCTACAAACGCATTTGCGTTTGGCGGTTAAATATGGGGCGATATTGGTCGAAAAAACACCCGTCACACAAATCGACATACATCCCGATAGCATCACCATACATACCACGACCACAACCTATACATCGGCGCGATTGGTGGTCACGGCTGGCGCATGGGCGGGGCGGTTACTTGCCGATGTCGGTGTGAATTTGCCATTACAACCATTGCGCTGTCAGGTTGCCTATTTTAATCCACAAGATGAACATCCCATGCAATACGACTCGTCACAGATGCCTGTTTATATCTGGCATCGTCATCAGAATATCAATGAGGCAATGTATGGGTTGCCGAGTTTGAATGGCTCTGGTGTGAAGGCGGCATTTCATACAGGGCAAAAGGTCGCACATCCCAGCGAGGTGAATTATACCCCAGATGAAGCGACTGTATCGGCTATCCGCGAGACATTGCGCCCACATTTACCCCGTGTTATGGCGGGTGATGTGGTGGCGACATACATCTGTTTATATACCATGACTCCCGATGAAGATTTCATCATCGACCATCATCCCAACCATCGACATGTGGTCATTGGTGCGGGATTTAGTGGGCATGGCTTCAAATTTTCAACGCTCATCGGCAAAATGCTGTCCGATTTGGTATTGCATGGCGATACACCCCATGACACATCGTTATTCAAATTACGCCGATTTTTGGCATAGGCGCATGGTAGCCATGCGCCTCAAGATGACGGCGTTTCGCTGATCGGTGGCAATTCGCCGATGATGACGATGGTATACGCGCCAGTGGCGTTGTTTGCCCGACTCATGAATTCTAAGTTCACGAGGTCTAGGGTTT
Source organism: Phototrophicales bacterium (assembly GCA_002794515.1). Classification (GTDB taxonomy): domain Bacteria; phylum Chloroflexota; class Anaerolineae; order Aggregatilineales; family Phototrophicaceae. The sequence goes on along the minus strand of PGTJ01000484.1, from coordinate 299 downwards.
GTGGTGTGAGCCTTAGCCCCGCGCTAAAACGGTCGCCTTGTATCACCGTGCCATCAAATAATGTCACACGAATCGATGTGGCGCTGGGGACAGCTTCGCACCCCCGTCCACCAGCATCATCACATTGCGGATAGTCATCTGTGCCGAATTGACGCATGAACGGGTCGATTCGTGTGCCATCCGCTTTAATCATGTATACAGTGACAGAACTACCCAAAGCAATTGCCCCTATTTGTAAATCGACCGGATTGACCTGATTCGCCTCGATGAGGCTTAATCCCTCGATGACGGCAATATAT
>PGTJ01000447.1 GCA_002794515.1 Phototrophicales bacterium | reverse complement strand
TCCCTTGTGCCAAAACAGGATTGGGCGAAAACGAACCGAGCGCCAAGCCAAATAAGACGAACATGACGATGACAAATAATTTCCGTCCGTCATTCAAATGAAATGATGTCATAAATCCACCTTCGGAGAACTTATTGAACAAAAGCAAACGGGTAGATTTTAACGCCGAAATGTCTCTTAATGGTGTTAAATGTTGTTGTACGGGGTTAAGTTTTGGTTAAGAGTGTGGCGGATACATGTTATATCCGCCATGTGGGGGATGTTTAACTGTTGCTATACCCATTCGGGTGTGATTGATGCCATTTCCATGCCGTTTCGATGATGCGTTTCAAATCGGTATACTGTGGATTCCACCCCAGCTCCGTCTTGATTTTGGTGCTATCGGCGACCAGACGGGCTAAATCGCCCGGACGGCGGTCGGTCTCTATTGCAGGGATGGGATGCCCCGTCACCTGACGGCACACTTCTATCACCTCGCGCACCGAAAAACCAGTGCCATTGCCCAAGTTATAGACACGGCTGTGTCCATCGGCTAAGGCTTCTAGCGCCAAGATGTGTGCCGATGCCAAATCTTGCACATGGATGTAATCGCGGATGCACGTCCCATCGGGTGTGTCGTAATCTGTGCCATAGATGGCGATCTTTTCGCGTTGACCGAGCGCCACTTGCAATACCAAGGGGATGAGGTGTGTCTCAGGTTTATGCGCCTCGCCGATATGACCATCGGGATGTGCGCCACAAGCATTAAAATAACGCAAGGCACAATAACGCAACCCATATAACTGTTCCATCCATTTGAGCAGGCGCTCGGCGACATATTTCGTCTCGCCGTAAATACTGCCCGGTTGTTGGGTTTCGTTCTCATCAATTGGGATGCGTTGTGGATTATCGAATAGGGCGGCGGTGGATGAGAGGATGAAGCGTCCGACTTTGTATTCTGCCACATATTCCAGCAGGTTGATCAACCCCGTGATGTTATCTCGCAGATATTTGAATGGCTTGACCATACTCTCGCCGACTTGGATATGCGATGCAAAGTGCATGACACCATCAAATTGATGCGAGGCAAAACACGCAGAAATATCATCTGGTCGCATTAAATCGCCTAAGATGAATGTCGCCTGCGGATGCACCGCTTGGCGATACCCCGCCACCAAATTATCGAACACCACCACTTCATGCCCCTGTTCAATCAACATCTGCACGACATGACTGCCGATGTATCCTGCGCCACCTGTGACCAAAATTTTCATGAGATTCTCCTGTGTATATGCGTGGTTAATGCCAAGAATGATACACCAATCGTAGGTTAAAGTCTTTGTGCTAAATTGGCGATGCGCTCATGGGCGTTGTGCATGACCGGGCGACCATGTCCCAAGCAAATCGCCTTCACATCCATCTCCGCCACATGCTTAATCGACCGTTTAGCTTCATCCCAATCGGGCGAGGCGGCGCGGAAGGGCATGGTCATCCCAAACGGAGTGTTGAGCATCACATCGCCCCCAATCAACAGGCGTTCATCGGGTAGCCAAAATCCGACTTGCCCATAACTATGACCGGGCAAATGGATGACGGTCAGATTGGGCATGATGTCGCCCAACACTTGTTGGTCGTGTAATGCCACATCCACGCGCCCAGTAGGGAACTTGCGATTGAGCATCATACGGCGCACAGCACGATTGAGCCTGCCTAGTGCCTCTGCTGATGGAAAATCGGGAATTTTTTCGCCACGAATAATCGGCGCATCGGCGCTATGGGCATAGGTGAGGGCATCCGTTTTAGTTTGTAAATATGCCAACCCGCCGATATGGTCGTAATGACAATGCGTGATGAGGATGTGTTTAATATCTTTGAATGACCAGCCTTTTTTGCTTAAGCCTTTTTCGAGCAAAGCGATGTGTTTGGGCGATGTGCCAGTATCGATGACGACCAGTCCATCGCCTGTATCGAGGAGGTAAC
>PGTJ01000020.1 GCA_002794515.1 Phototrophicales bacterium | reverse complement strand
CACTCACCCCGTCAAAAAAGAAGGCATAGATTAATATCAATGCAAACGCATCGAGGAGCATTAATCCGCCGTACTTGAAGACCATATTCAAAAGTCTTCTGGGTATAGGTGTGTTTGAAAAAGCAAGGTCTCCTCCCGGAGACCTTGCATCTTGTGCTGAAGTGACCATAGTCTCATTCAACCTAAGTTTAGCAATCGGTTTGTTGATTCACACTATCGCTAACTAAACCCTTGTTTTGGTCAAAGGTAAAGGTAACGGCAGTCTCTTCGGCTAACGACAAGGGAATATTGGCACCATCGCGGGCGCAAGCCGCACCATAGTTGACATCCCAACCACCATTGAGGGCGACCTTATATTCATAATCGCCTGCGGGCAGGGTGAAGGTGGCTTCGTACATGCCATTGCCCAAGAAGGTCAGTTGAGTGGTGGTGCAAGCCGGATCCCATTCACCAGGGCAACCGCCTTCATCTTGCAAGTTACCGACTAATACCACAACATCGCTCTTGCCCATGCCCATTTCGACCGCATCGGGGTTATTGACACTATCGGCGATGGCTTTGGTGTTGTCGTTAAAGCTGAAGGTGACTTCAGTTTCTTCGGCTAACGACAAGGGGATGTTCGCGCCATCGCGTGCGCCATCTGCACCATAATTTTCATCCCAACCACCATTGAGGGCGACTTTGTATTCATAATCACCTGCAGGCAAAGTGACGGTGAAGTTATAAATACCATCGCCAGTATCGGTCATTTGGGTCACAGTACAAGCAGGATCCCAATCACCTTCGCAACCTGCTTCACTTTGCAGGCTACCGACTAACACAACCACTTTGCTGGTGCTTTGACGCAAAGCAAGGGCGGCTCTGATTTGTTCAACGGCGGTGTTCATCGCTGCAACGGGGTCAGAATCTTGGCTGATGAGGACGAGCGCATCGCTCCAGCCTTTCCATACCGAACCCATTTCTGGAATAGCGGGCATTGGCTCAGAGCTGGCACCCGCAATCGAGAAGAGTTCGATATTGGGATCTTCAACGGTCACGCCAACAAAGGCTGGCAAACGTTGAGTCAGGCGTTGCATGACATCGAGGGTGGCAACAAAGTCGAGCAAGAAGGTTTCTGCCAACAATTGGTTGTTGCTAAAGGCACTGATGAAGAAGCCTTGACCACCCGCGAATGGTTTACCAAATTCGCTAATGCCTTCGGCACCGGGAAGTGGATCGATTGAATATTCAAAACCACCCGCTTCGGCGGCTTGTTTAATCCGTTCAGAATACCACGGACCAGTGATGAACATGGCGGCGTCACCACTTTGGAACAAATCGAACACTTCGTTATCACCAATGTTTTGTGGCATGAGGTCATCGGCATACATATCCGACAGCCATTGAGCGGCTTTCAATGAGCCTTCGCCATTCAAACCGATATCAGAAGGATTATAGGTGCCATCTTCATTGAAGCCGAAGACATAACCACCATAAGCCGAGAAAATGGGATACACATGGTAGGGGTTGCCGGTATGGGCAACGAAACCATACAGTTTGCCACTGGCGATTAATTCTTCGCTAATCGCACGAACTTCTTCCCAGGTCTTGGGGGCTTCTGGCACAAGGTCTACGTTGCGGATGAGCGCCACATTTTCGAGGTTATATGGCAACGCCCACAGTTGGTCTTGATAGGTGAACAGGTTGAGGGCGGCGGGATAGAAGCTATCTGCCAAGTCGCCCAATTCAATGGGGACAATCGCACCATTGGCGACCAATTGACCAACCGAGTCGTGTGGGTTAATCAGAATATCGGGACCTTCGCCAACGGGACCGGCAACCAATAATTGGTCACGGGCATCACCAAAACCAATTTCTTGAACTTCAAGTTTGACACCGAATTGGGCTTCAAAATCGGCGGCAAGATCAAGAAGGACTGGGGCGCGTTCTGCATCTGCCCAAATCAAAAGTCTTTCTTGAGCAGTCACAGGAACAAGGCTAACTAACACAGATAAAATAACTAATACTAAACCTAAACTAAGGAGCTTGATGCGTTTCATTTAAGCGAATCCTTTCAAAATGTCTGAACATATTAGCAGTTGATTAATTTCTGCCAACACGCCATATTATAGACCAGCCATACGGATGCGCCAAAATAAATACATTGTTAAAATTGTGCAAATGTCACAAACTTTTTCTTGAAAATGAGAATCTCTCATTTTTGTGGTGGTGCATCATGTGGATAAATTTTCCACAAATATTCCCATGTATATAAACCTGTATGATGCCCATCATCCCAAACGGGTTGAAGGGCATAATTGCCAATCAGTTGCAAATCTTGGATGGCATACGAGCGTTTTGGCAACAAAATCAAGATGTTATCGGGATCGTGTGCCGCCCCCATATTTTGATGTCCCCCACGACATTCTACGCACGGACACGCCTCACGCAGATGTGATAACGGATAACGACACACACGCCCTTCAATATTCCATGTGATTTCTAAATATCCCTCCGCCTTATTCAGAGAGATATTGGTCGGATATGGCTTTTGGGTGGTCATGCCGATGGTGTACCTTCTGGTGTCATTTCTGCATCTGGGGTGCTTTCTGGTGTCGTCTCGGCTTGTGTGTGCTGTTCAAGCATAGGGGTTTCTTCTATGGTGATGGTAGTTGCTTCGGTTGGAGACGCATCATACGATGACGGATTATTAGCCGAGCCAATTGCTAACAAAACAACCGCCGTCACCAACACGATCAAAATCATCGCAATTAATACCCCTGTTATGACGACAACATATGACGGCATTCCGCCTTCTTTTTGTTCTTCCATGTTCAACCATACTCCTTGTGTAAGGTGTTTATCAAAACTGCTAACAGTCTACACAAAAATTGGCACAATTTTAATCCCTAGCCCTAATTATGCCAATTTTCACACCGAATATTTAAACAATCCCACGCCTACCCACTGATATTCGTAACACCGCTTGCAACTCATCATGCCTCTGATACAATCAGAGGATGATAATTGATGTTGAAGTTGAATATGACCGTTTGGAGATGATGAATGCGTTTTCGTGTAACAATATTTTTCTTGGGCATTTTGTTATGGTTGGGTATGATTCTTGTCGGATGTCAGCAACGGCAAGTGACACAATTTCTGATGGAAGTCACCCGTGAAGTCACTCGTGAAGTGACGGTAATTGTTGTGGCGACCGATGCAAATGGGCAAAGTGTGAGCAGTTTGCCATCATCAACACCAACTCTCACCATCACCCCAAGCTCAACACCTGAAATAATCACTAGCAATACCCCTGCCCCAACACCCGATATTTTTCCAACACCGGTTGTCGCACAAATTATTGTGGCAGAACAAGCCTTTGAAAATGGGCGCATGTTTTATCTTCAACCCAAAGATGAAATTTGGGTTATGATTTATGCAGATGCGAGTGGCACATCTGGGCAGTGGCGCTTTTATCCGAATACATGGACAGAAGGCATGTCTGAATTAGACACCAGCATTGCTCCGCCCACAGGGCGATATCAGCCAGAACGTGGCTTTGGCAAATTATGGCGCGAGAATGCCAGTGTGCGAGATGCGCTGGGTTGGGCATTGGATACTGAATATGGTCATGTCACCCACTATGAATTTCATGCAGGTGGTATGATCGTCAATAATACATATGTTGCTGGTCCGGGCTATCATGTCTTGACCAGCCGTGACGGATTTAATTATATATTCCAACAATCTGATGGCACATGGCAACGCCAATAATCATCTTATGATATGAAAGGATATGCGGGCTATGCACAAACAACCAAACGGCATTTCGTTCATCAAAGCGTTATTGTTGGGGGCAGATGCCCGTCTGAGTCGGGTCAATTTTACCGATGACCAAGCATGGCACGTTTTATGGGCAGATGATAAACACGCCCCACTCACACTCAAAACAGGCTATGGTGGCAGAGTCAAACATGCCACCATCACCGCGCAATGGTCACATGAGGGGCGCACCATCGCCACAAGCAAAACCTATCATCAAGCCCCACAACTCATCGCCTTTGCGCCTGCTTTTGCCCGCCTTCAGGGAAGAATCACCCATAACCTGATGCTCACCGCCGAATATTGGGTGATGGAATCCAATGCTATCGGCGGACGCTTTACCATACAAAATATGGGGACGAATGTAGATGAAATTCGTTTATCTTTGGTGGGCGATGTCTTGACCGATAAAAAAGCATCACTGGCAATCCTCACACTGATTTCCGAAGCACATGCCTTATCTATGGGGCGCTATCCCCGTTTAGAACCCGTCCTTATGATGGAACACGGACAGGCAGGGGCAATCACCAACAAAGAGCCTATCATTCACACATCGCTCAAAATTGAAGCGGGCGAAACGCAAACAGTGCGCTTTGTTCATGCGGGATTATCGCGCATGTCCGACTCGGTAGAACGTGCCACCTACTGGTTAGGACACAATTGGGATGAAGCCTTCGCCAATATCGAACAAGCCAGCCAAACCATCCCGCATATCCAGACAGGCGATCCAGAAACAGATGCGATCATCGCCCTATCCTATCATCATCTGTTACAAGCAGTCATCCCTGCGACCAACCATTTGCCCCATGCGTCATTTGTCGCCACACGGCATCCCGATAAAGGGTATAGCGCCAAAGGTGACGGGAGCGATTATGAGCGCAGTTGGAGCGGGCAATCGGCTCATCTGGCTTATTTAATGGCATTAGGACTTGCGCCGATCTCATCTGAATTGGCGCAAGGAATTTTGCATAATTTTTTGGCGACACAAACCGATGATGGCAAAGTGGATATGAAGCCCAGTTTCGCCTCATCGAGTGGCGATGATGGTTATTTATGCCCGCCGATTTTGGCACGAATGACGTGGAATATTTATCAATTCACCGAAGATAGAGCCTTTTTAGAGGCGACATTCCCCAAATTATTGCGCTTTTATCAACGCTGGCTCGAAGAAGATGTCGATAAAGACTCTATGCCTGAATGGGCAGATGAGCGCCAGATGGGCTATGTGTTTTTTCCGACATTCGGCAACAACCAAGCATGGGCGCAAAATGTGGATATTCGCGTCACCGAGTCGCCTGATATGGCGGCATACATGATTTCTGAGGCAATTCATCTGGCGTATATCTCGCACCTATTGGGCAAAACCGATGGGTACGGTATCTTGAATAAATTGCATAAGCATCAAGCCTATCTCGAAAAGTTGTGGCGAGATGATATTGGGCGTTATAGCTATCAAGACCGTGATAGCAACCTCGCCACACCATACATCCCTATTTTCATCGAACAAGCGGGTGATGAGCGCGTGCCAGTGGCATTATCGCTAGAAGACCCCGCCCGCATTCAAGTTCATTTGATTGGCGGGACAAATCACCCCCCCAAAGCCACCTTGCATATCATCGGCATCGCCCCAAATGGCGATAAAATTCATGAACAAGCTGATGTCAAAACACAATTCCGTTGGGGCTATGGCAACGGCTTTTATACTAGCCAGCATTTATTTCAGACGATAAACGAATTATATTTCGAGGGTGTGAGCCGTGTGTATAAGGTAGATGCCCATACGGTCGATTTCACCCGTCCCGATGTGAATACCCTTATGCCCTTGATGCTCAACGGCATCCCAGAAAATCGAGCGGAGTTGCTCATCAAGTTGCTCACAGACCCCGCCCAATTCTGGCGACCCAGTGGTATGAGTATTGTATCTGCCAAAGATCGCAATTACGACCCCGCCAGCGCAATCGGTGGTGGTGGCACATGGGCATATTGGACAACACTCATCGGCGAGGGACTGATTGAATATGGGCGTGGGGATATTGCGCGTGATATGCTCAAACGCCTCATCAAAACACAAATCATCGCATATCAAGAAAACGGGTATTTCAGCGAATTTTATCATAGCGATCAAGCACAAGGCTGTGGCGAGAAACATCATGTCGGGGGCATCATCCCCGTCTATTTGCTCCAACGCTTGTTCGGGATACAAATTTTTAATAGTCGCCGTGTGTTTATCGGTGGTAAACAGATATGGAATGAGCCTATCACCATGTCGCAATACGGCGTTACTATCCAGCGCACAGGCGACCAAGCCAGCATCACTTTTGCATCGGGTCATCATACAACACTGACCGTCAAAGATGATGGCGAGATAATAACCGACCCCACCATCGAAACAGCCATGCCAACCACATTCAAAACATATTTTCCGCCACAATTGGATGCGCCAAACGACCCAAAACGGGTTATAATTCAAGTGGATATCGAAACCGATGATGTAACAGAATGATATAAAGTTGTGTGACAAAGTGATGACCGAAACAATCACGCCCCAAATCAATCAGAGTGAATTTATCTTTCTCAGCACATCCAATGGAATTATCATCGCCTCTGAGGATGGTATCATTGAAAAGATCAACCCCGCGGGGGCATCGATGCTCGGTGTTACACCTGAACAGATCATCGGCAAATCGGTCAAACAGGCTTTTGAAGCCAATCCAGCACTCGTCACGTTATTCACACGGACTAGCGAACAATCACTCGATATACGTCTACCCCGTCGTCGGTTGGCGGTGGGAATTGCCAGCATACTCGCCGATAAATCACGCATTGTCATTTTGCACGATGTCACAGAACGGCGCGATTTAGAAAGTCGGCGCGAGGCGCTCATCCGCGCTATCAGTCATGATCTCCGTAACCCAATCACAGGCATATCGGGCTTTGCCGATTTAGTCGCTAAATTTGGCGATCTGAACGACCAGCAAGCCAAATTTATCGCCCGTATTAAACAAACATCCAATAAAATACACGATGTCATCGGCACATTGGTCGATTTAGCTTGGATTGAAGCAGGAATGCCCATGACATATCAGCCCATTCAAGTGCGCGACATCATCAATAAAGCCGTCAAACGCTTGGTCAGCATCGCCCAAGAGCGCAAAATCATCATCGCTATATCTGTACAAGACCCGATGCCTATCATCATGGGCGACCCAGAACGACTAGAACAAGCCATTTATAATTTGCTCCATAATGCCATTATTTATTCACATCCCGAACAATCAGTCGCCATTCATGGTTGGAGTGACAATAGTAAGGTGTATTGCAGTGTGGCAGATAAAGGCATCGGCATCGCCGATGATGAAATTGGCATGATATTCGACCGCATGTTTCGGTCTCGAAGCGAGGTTGTGCGTAATCTGCCCGGTGGTGGTTTGGGATTAACATTGGCTCGCACGATTGTCCGCAGGCATGGCGGGGATATTAGCGTCAGCAGTCATTTTGGTGAGGGAAGTAATTTCACCATGACCATCCCAACTATCGCATCTGACCAAAAATCGGCATGAAACGAACTTTTCTGCTCATCTTATTTTGGATGTGTTGGGGATGTGTGGGATGCACCCCCACCCCACCACAAAATACATCGGGTTTAGTCGCCTCTACATTCGACCCCAACGCCATTGCGCCAGAAATTACGCCATTTGTGCCACCATCGCCCACACCATTGGCGTTAGAGCGCTGTACATCTGATTCAATCGAACGCGCTCAAGCCATTACACCCGATTATGTCCCAAGCACAGGCGAGTTTATCAGCATCCAGAACGGTGTCTTTTGGCAAACCGACAGACCCTATCCGATATATGGCATCAATTATTACCCACGCGATTATCCCAATCATCGCTTTCTCACAGAGACCGATGTGCCATCGATTGATTTTGAATTAGATTTAATCCGTGTCAATGGTATCAACACCCTGCGGATATTCATCCGCTATGATGACTTGTTCGCCTGTGAAGCCGATGGCGCAATCGCCAGACCCGATTATCTGATTCGTTTAGATGATTTCATCCGATTAGCAGGTGGACGTGGGTATCGGCTCATCCTAGTTTTGCATCATGAACCCGATTGGGATGTGTATCCACTCTATGATATGCCCGCGCATATCACCCAACAAACAACGTATCTCATCAAACGTTATGCTGATGAGCCGACTATTATGGCATATGATATACGCGATGGCGCAGATGCCGATTTTCGGATGTATCGGCAAGAGCGGGTCATCTCGTGGATAACGGCGATGCGCGACATCATCAAACAACATGCCCCCAAACAATTGGTCACGGTCAGTTGGTCTGATGATGTATCAGTGGGCGATTTGGGCATGGATTTCATCAGCATACAAGATTTTGGTGATGTCGAATCGTTACGACAAAAAATCGCCATCATCAAAACTGTGGTGATAGATAAGCCAATCATTGTCTCGGCTGTGGGTTATGCCACCTTTGATATCGATGAATTGGCACAACGCGATAAGCTATATCGGGCATTAGAGGCGATTCAGCGCAATCATCTGGCGGGATGGATCATCTGGACGGCATTCGATTATCCGCTCTCAGCGATATGCCAAGAACCATTTTGCCCTGCAGAAGATAGCCCTGCAAATCGGTTTGGCATATGGAACACCAGCTATTTTCCGAAACGCGCTTTAGATGTGATACGTTTGGCAACAGGGATAGCACAAGAACGGTGATATTCAAGAAAAAAGGGGCGATATAAGCCCCTACGCAGAAACACTTTTCACACAGGATAACCATCTGGTTCACATAATATGGTTCACAACGGCAGTGCGCCGTTTTGTACCCTCACGATTTTTTCGCGTCAATATCACCTTGATATTTGAGCGCCTCGCCACCCTCTTCCCCAGAGGAGATGCGGATAACGTTATCAACGGGCAACACAAAAATCACACCATCACCCGAATCGCCCGTATAAGCGGCTTTTTTGATAGCCTCGACTGTTGCTTTCACGTTACGTTCACTGAGGACGATATTGACTTGTGTACGAGGCAACATATCGACTGTATATTTGCCCGTACGTCCTTGAATCACCATCCCCTTACCGCGTCCACGACCACGTATGGGGAAGGCATTTAAGCCGACAATACCAATTTCTGACAAGGCTTGTTTGACCGCTTCAAATTTATCTGTACGAATGATTGCTTCAATCTTCTTAATCATGGTTTCGTTCCCTTTACGGTATAGGAGGGCGAGGCGATGCTCGCCCTAAATAGTCTCTACAAGGTTATTCTTTGGTGACGATTTGCATGGGCAAAACATCGGGCCACAGGCTGGCTTGGTGTTCATAAGCATCAATACCGATAGCATCTGCCACTTTATCCACGCGCAAGCGATTAATAGCTTTGAGTGCGCCGAACAAGATGAATGAAGTCACACCAACCCACGCAATAACCGCGCCCACACCAATCAATTGGGCAATTAATTGGTCGGCATTCCCCCCTACCAACAAACCTGCACCCGTTCCGAAAGCATCATTGGCAAATAAGCCGATAGCCAGCGTCCCCCAAATACCATTGGCACCATGCACAGCAAACGCGCCAACTGGGTCATCAATCTTCAACGATTCGATAAATTCGACCGCCAAAATGACCAAGATACCCGCAACCGCGCCAATGACCGCCGCCGAACCGGGCAGTACAAAAGCACATGGTGCCGTAATGGCGACCAATCCCGCCAGCGAACCGTTCAGGGTGAAGGTCAAATCCCAGCGTCCAGTGCGGAAGTAGACCACGAACAAGGCGACCATCGCACCCGCGCCTGCGGCAATGGTGGTATTCAAGGCGACCAAACCGACCAAACCACCATCACCCATGACCAATGTCGACCCCGGATTAAATCCATACCAACCAAGCCACAAAATCATCGTACCCAGTGTGGCTAATGCCATGTTATGAGGTGGCGGGAACTCGCCGAATTTACGATTCGGGCGCGGTCCGAGCATCCAAGCACCGGTCAATGCCACGATACCACCCGTTGCATGGACAACCGTACTGCCCGCAAAGTCCCAGAAGCCAAGCGTAGCTAACCAACCACCGCCCCAAACCCAATGCACAACAACAGGGTAAATGAGCGCACCAACAACAATCGTATAGACGATTTTGGCGATGAAATCGGTGCGTTCTGCCATAGCACCAGTGGCAATTGTGCCAGCCGTGGCGGCAAAGGCATATTGGAAGAAGAAGAATGATAACACCGTTAAGCCTGTCCAGCCCATCGCTTCATTGGCTTCGCCCATCATCTTATAGATAACCGTTGACCCATCTGGACTGCTGATAATTTCGATAGCTTTGCTCAGGAAAAAATTATCTGTGCCGATAAACCCACCCGCACTCGTGCCGAAGGCGATGCCAAAACCGACCGCCCAGAAACTAATCGCGGTGATAATCGCATCGGCAAAGTTTTCGAGCAACGAATTCACCACACCCGTCTGACGGATAAGACCCGCTTCGAGCATGGCAAAGCCTGCTTGCATGAAGAAGACCAAGAAACCCGCGATGAATACCCATAAGGTGTTCACGGCGACATCTGTAGCGGCAATGGCGGCAAACGCGCCTTCCAATGTCAATTCGGCTTCTTCGACCATTTCGGTTGCTTCAGAAGCGGCTTCGATTGTATCTACAGAGGTAGATTCTTCGGTGGCGACGACTTCTGGTGTTGGTTCTGGTTCTGGCGTGGCTTCTTGTGCGCTGACCACACTGGCGACCGTCAGAACAATCGTCCCGATTAACAAGGCTAACAAACTACGACGAATTTTTCTCATGGTTTTGTTCATACGTATCCCTACAATTCACGATTCAAGAGAGTCACGATATTCGATTGGTAGTTTATGCCAACGGCAAACGATGCCACAGTTGGTTTTTAGCCAAATTATCGATAAGTTTTTCGTGAACTTTTGACAAAAAATCAAGGGATATGGGCAAATAGGAAAAAAGTCACAAACCCATTGTGCAAATTATGATAAAGGTATTTTATGGATTTGAGAGGATATGGGTGGCGGATTGGCGAATCCGCCAGAGGAAATTTTATTTCACCATTTCAATAGCGCCTTCATATTTGGCAAAAATGCGCCGATACGCCTCTGATGATTCCAGCAATTCATCATGTGTGCCTTGCGCCACCACCCGACCACGCCGTAACACCACGATATGATCTGCCCAACGGATTTGCGACAACCGATGGGTGATGATGACCGTTGTGCGTCCTTGTGATGCCGTCCAAATGGCGCGTTGAATTTTATCTTCGGTGGCGCTATCGATGGCGCTGGTGCTATCATCCAATATCAGAATGGGCGGATTAGTCAGAAATGCCCGTGAGAGCGCTATCCGTTGGCGTTGACCACCACTTAGGGTCACACCGCGTTGCCCGATGATGGTGTTATATCCATCTGGAAAGCTCATGATGAAGTCATGTGCCTGTGCTTTTTTGGCGGCATCTTCAATTTCTGCCTGTGTGGCATCTGGCTTGCCGAAGGCGATATTTTCGGCAATCGAACGACTGAATAAAAAGATGTCTTGTTCGATAATGCTAATTTGTGAGCGCAACGCCGCCAAATCCCAATCACGCACATCTACCCCATCAATCAACACCCGTCCTTTATTGGTGTCGTAAGTGCGATTAATCAATTTAGCAATCGTACTTTTGCCCGAACCCGTCTGACCAACAATCGCCAATGTCTTATTGGGCGCAATGCTGAATGATACATCATGTAAGATTGTGCCAGAATCGGCAGTATAGGCAAAATCCACCCCTTCAAAGCGAATTTCGCCGCGGATAGGTTGGCGATAACCATCGGCATTTTGGTCTAAATCGGCACGGGTGTTGATGATATTCAAAATCCGCCCTGCGCTGGCATATCCCAACGCCAAGCGCGACAGCGAATTGAGCGATGTGAACACGGGGAAGCCAAATAAGCCGATGAGCGTAGTATAAGCGACAATATCACCCACTTGAATAAGCCCTTGTTGGTACAAGATAGCTGAATGAATGAATGAGGCGACAATGGCTAAGCCAAATAACAAGTTAGATAAATATTGCGCCTCGATACGCCCCTGTTGGATGAAATAATCGCGCACGGCATCGGCAGAAGCATCAAAATGAGCGCTTTCTCGCCCCTCTTGTGCCGCCCCCTTGACGACTTGCAAGCCTTCTATCGTCTCGGCGAGGCGGGCATTCATCCGCCCAAAACTAATCCGCACCTGTTGGGCGACAGGGTGCATCTGGCGCACATAGCGGTATTGAATGATGCTATGTAACACCACAAAAATAAACGGTATCCAAAATAAATCGGGATATATCAACGGCGCACCAACTAACGGCATGAGCAAAAACATGCCCGACCCCAATAACAAGTTCACACCGGGATTCATGAAAAAATTGAGTTCACGCACATCATTGGTCACACGCGCCATAATTTCGCCAACGGGCATTAAATCATGAAAGGTCATGCTCTTGCCCAACAAGCTGGCATATAACTCATCGCGCACATCGCGTTCGATGCGCTGTCCGAATGTCTCGGATGAGGCATTCCGCATCAGTTGTAACACCGCCCGCACCAATTGCGAGACGATAATCATCATCGCACAATAAAAAGCGATGTCCATCGCCCAACGTGTTGGCGCAACATACGGAAATCGCAGGCTGACGGTTTGTAAAAGCGGGTTTGATGCACTGAACGCATTGAAAGCGATGCCTGTATAATAGGGAATGGCGGCGGCGAGGGCGGCATTGCTGAATGCCCCTATCAATAAGGTGATGATGATTATAGGATGTCGCAACATGTGCGATAAAATAAACCGCGCAGGGCTAGAAAAATTGGTCTTATAACGAGATTGGATGATGAATTCAGCCGACATAATCACCTAATGCCATAATTGAATTAAACGCACCTTATGATTGTAGCCCAAACCAACATCCCATATAAGACCAAAGCCTTAAGGTTGGATGATGATCGAAATGGGCAACACGGCAATATCATCCCCATTAGCCAAAATGCCATTGACCAACGTGTTATCATCGGCAAAATAATACACCCGCACCCATAGCCGATATTCGCCACTTGGCAAAGCACTCGGCAAGCGCAAGGCACGGTTATCTTGTACAATATCACCAAATCGAAAGGTATTTGTGGGCATAAATCCGCCCATTGGGGCGCTATCTGCCCCTTGTACATGAATAAATCCCGTCTCATCCACCAAAAATAACGCCACCCGATAATCATGCTGAATGCCCTTATTCATCGACCACTGCAACGAGATGGGCAAAATGCTACCCTGTGCATAGCCATTACCATTCGGCAGGGTGAATCCATCCAAACGCAATTGACCATCAAACACAAAATCGGTCATCATTTCGGGCAGATTTTGCGGATTCGGTGCGCGGGTGGTGGCATATTCAAGCAGGCGTACAGTGGCATCATCTGTGCCAGTCGGCACTTCACGGATGAGATAATAATATTGGCTCAAATAGCGTTCGACAGGGCGAATCGCCCAACCTAAAAATGGGCTGGTATCCATCAACACCCATAAACGCGGACGCGCCACCATGAGTGCATCAATTAAATCAGGGGCATTAGGCGCGAGCAAATCGCGCACATCATCCGATATAACCAATGGTGTTTGTTCATAACTGGCACGTTCACCAGGTGAAGATTGCACCGATACCACGCGCACATCATCAAATGGGCGATAATTCAAAAAAAATGGCACATAAACGGGATCGTTGAGGAGCAAAATATCGCCTTGTACCTCTTGTTCATCTAAAATCTGTCCAACCGCGTGTAATGCCCGCTTATCACCAAAATGTGCGGGATCGTTGATGATGGTGGCTAATCCGCCGATGAACATCAACACGATGGGGATGATGAGTTTCATCACCAGTCCCCAACCCTTATCCCGCCGATAGATGAGCGCCAAACTGGCGAATATGCCAATAATCACCGATGCGATGGGGATAAACAAAGTCTGTGTGCGCATCCATGCAAAATCAAGTGGCGTATTGCCGAATAATTGGGTCATCAACACAGGACGAGCATATTGGAGCATATTCAAACTGGGTAGCCATGTCGTCAGTTGATTGGATTCGGGTGGCAACAACTTGGGATATAAGCGCCAGTCGAATGCCACATGAATCGATTGCCAATATAAGCTGATGAGAATTAAAGCACCCGTTATCAACAACAACCATCGTGGCGGTTTGTGGAGCAGGCGATCGATCACAGGCAATATCAACAACATCACAAATGGAATGAGCGGGATGATGAAGCGTGGTGGCAAGGTTGCACCACCAAACCAATGACGTTCGGTGGTGATTGCATGACCAACGACCATACCCAATACACCGATCCATACACCCCATAACACACGGCGTTGACCTTTTTGGATGAGCCACCACCCGCCAATGAGCGCCAAGAGCAAAATGGGTGATGTACCCCATAAACTGCCATTCAGGCTGAATAAATAACTATGCAACGCGATTGGGATGTATTCTGCAGAGATAATGTAATTGCTGAGCATGAACGGCATAGGGATGATTGTTTGTATCAATGGCGTGTATATCATGACCAAAACGGCGATAACACTCAAGATGAAAAGCATATCGCCAAGACGGATAAGGCGTTTATCATCCCACTTGATTTTAGGAATGATGAAAAATAAGACCATCGGCAATAACATCAAATTGGATTCTTTGGTCAAAAATCCAAGCGCAAAGAACACGATAGCCCCTGCCCCATAAGCCACTTTGGGGCGTATAGTGGGTTGTTGATATGCCAATTCTGCCATCAGCGCCGTCAACAGGGCAAAAAACAAGGCGAGTGGTTCGCGCAAAAACGTCTTGGTATAGGGAAATAAGACGGTGCATGTCCCCAACAACAATGCACCAATCAACGCCTCACGATCACGATAACCCAAAACAATTGCATAAATAAAAAATAGCACACATGCCCCTGCCCCAATTAGGATATTGAATAAGAATGTCGTATGGAGCAAGCCAACACGGTCGGTTTGGCTGGCGAGCCAATACAAGGGAACAGCCGATGCGCTCAGGATGGGTTCAATCGGCGATGTGATGAGCGGGTATAATTCATCGATATTTTGCCCCATGCGTCCATAATTACCCCATACATACCACATCGCAAGGTCATATTTGGCATCGCCAAAATCGACAATGCTGGCAGTGGTATCGAACATCTGCAATTCGTCATTGAAGCTATGTCGCCCGCTATAGACAAAAAAATAGGCACATGCCAATAGGCAAAATAAAGCCACCATGAGGTCATGATGGCGGATAAGATTTTGTTTCATAATATCCTAAAGTTAGTTTGTCCCCGTCCCAGATAGGCGGTTTTTCACCTTAAATAAGCGCTTCAAAAATTTCTGCCCCATCGATAATTTATCAATGTTATCGAGACCAATTTCATATGTGGCGGCACTCGTCCAAATTTTGCCATCTTTGAATTGCATACGGGCGATAGCCAAGAGCGTCTCGCCATACATTTTGGTCTCGCCAATTTCTAAAAAGGTATCGGCGGCTTGGCGATAGCACACATAAGCCTGTTCTTTATCATCCATCTCTAAATATACACCGCCCATGTTGCCCAAAACTTGTGCGGCACGACGCGAATCACCCAATTGTTGAAACGTATGTAATGCCGATTGCATTTCATCAAGCGCCAATTGATATTGCCCCAAACTACGATACGATAACCCGACATTGGTCTTCATCTCGGCAACCATGTCGGGTTGGTTGGCGTGATCATATGCTTCTTGAGCTTGCCGAAAGAGTTTGATAGCCGCTTCATAATCACGTTGTTGATAGAGTTTGACACCACGTTCTTGAATCGCCTTTACATCATCACTCATGGTCATATCCTTGGGTTGGTTATATCACATAGTAATATCGAGGATGCTCGCGCCGACTTGTCGCAAGCGGTCGGCTGGCATCTGGCTGAGTAAGACGGCAATATGAATAAAGCCAATATTGAGCGGGTTGGCGGCGAAAGCCCGAACATCTTCGGGCAATTGCATAAAGTGCTTCCATGCCTCGCGCAATGCCAATAATTCGCCAATTTGCCCACTGGTCTCTAAGAAATAATTGAGCGGTTTGCGATATATATCAGATAGAGTCAATAAAATAGGCATCGGTGCAGGGATATCGCCCAATTCATAAGCGGTGAGTGTGGCAACATCGATATGGGTTTGTTGACTCACTTGGTCTAAACTGAGTTTGGTTTCTTCGCGTGCTTGGCGCAACAACGCCCCCACCATACGATTACGCAATGAAATATATTCCGGTTGAATTTGGTCGCTACTGGCACGATTGAGGGTTGAGGTTTGCATCCCCCAAAAATGACTGACTGGTACATCTAAATAATATGCCAACAATTCGAGCTGAGGTAAGCTCGGCGCATCATCACCATATTCCCAGCTTTCCATTTGTTCGGGTGTGATATGCAACAACCGCGCACAATCTTCAATAGTGCGGGCGGCGCTTTCGCGTGCATCACGCAATAATACGCCCATCATCTTGGCGCGGATGCGATAAGCTTCGGCAAAGTCATAAGGTCTATCGGCGGGTGTTTCGGGATTTTGCCCCTTCTTTTCTTTCAGTTTCGCCGAAAAATCTTTGAAATCCATAATTCTTTCCTTTCCTTATGCTTGCTATGTGCAGACCACTCACCTGCATTATAGCCGTTAGAGCCTATTTCCTGCAACCGCACAAATAAAAAACAGAGCGCCTCGTCAGCGCCCTGTTCATCAAATTTACTCTGTAATGGGTTCATCTGATGGTGTTGGCACAGGTAGGGTATATGTTCCTTCAT
>PGTJ01000556.1 GCA_002794515.1 Phototrophicales bacterium | reverse complement strand
TTGGGTGAACGGCGTATCAGCGAGGCATTGACCAAACCCGTTAACACACGCAACGATGCCCCCACCGCTTTTTGTGCCGCTTCACGGGTGAAGCCACCAGAAAAAATCGCCAAATTCATGAAAGCTATGCGTTCTGTCGCATCTAATAAATTCCACGAATAATCGAATACAGCGCGAATGCTCTGATGCCGTTCTGGCAAGTCGCGCATGTTACTTTGTAAAAAGTCGAGGCTCTTGCTAATCTCATCAGCAATTTCTTGTGGCGAGAGCATTTCTATCCACGATGCCGCCAACAAGATGGCTAAGGGTAGCCCATCGACCAATCGGCATATCCGCGCCACATATGCCAGATGTTCGGGATGCAATTCAAAATCGGGTCGGGCGCGGACGGCACTTTGCATGAATAACTTCACCGCGCTATAGGTGAGCGCGTCTTCGGGAGTTTCCCAATCGGGGAAGTCCATGCCTTCGAGGGTGAATAAATTTTCGCTGGTCAAATTGAGTCGTACCCGCGATGTGACGATGATTTTGATATTTGGCGCATGGGTGAGCAAGTCATCCACCAATGTTGCGCCTGCTAACAGATGTTCGAAGTTGTCGAGGATGAGCAACAGGTGCTTATCGCTCAAAAAAGTTTGTAATTGCGCTTTGTTATCTTCGCCTGTTTGGAAGGTGTATCCGACTGCATTGCCAATCGCCCCGATGATGTCATCTGGATTATGCAACGGCGCAAGTGCCACAAAGAACACGCCATGTTGCCAATAGATTCGTTGTTCGCTATGTAGGTCTGTTTCATGGCTTAGTCCCGCGAATTGATGTCCCAATTCCAGTGCGAGACGTGTTTTGCCCATGCCGCCTGGTGCCACAATCGTCACAAGGCGTATTTTAGATGATGTCACCAGACGATGTAATTCTATGAGTTCGGGGTCTCTGCCGACAAATGGGGTGGTATCGGCGGGCAGATTATGCCGAATGGCGATCGGGCGGGGTGTTTCGGTAGTGATTCGTGGCATGACTGGTGCATCACCTACTTGCTTTGCCAAGAGATTTTCTAATTCTGCGCCAACCAAGCGGATACTGCCAATGCGGTCTGATGGGTCTTTTTGCAACATGCGACCGATGAGATCCACCAAGCCGATAGGCGTATC
>PGTJ01000780.1 GCA_002794515.1 Phototrophicales bacterium | reverse complement strand
GAGCAAAATATAATTATATAGAGTGCTATCGCGCAAATTTTCGGTATAACGGCGCAAGGCTTCCCAATGGCGTTGTAACCGTTGCTCTATACCACCAGCACCAACCCGTTGTTGAATCGCCTGACGTGTATCGGCGAATGTCGTCTGATACACATCCAACAATGGGGCTAAAGCCTCGACCGTCACATCCATATCATCAAATTGCGATATGTTATTTCGGGATATGAGCCGTACCAATGCTGTCAGTTGGGTCTGTGCCGATTCGACTGCTTGCGTATGTGGAATAACAAAGCGGTTTTCGGCTTCATCAAACCCCAATATGCGCCAGTTATCTAAAAAATCGGCTTCATATTGCCGTGCATGGAGAAAATCGTTCTGGATTTGCAGG
>PGTJ01000227.1 GCA_002794515.1 Phototrophicales bacterium | reverse complement strand
CTCTATCCTATACAATAAACGCCGATGGTAACGTTTCCAATTATAACCAGCCACCTCAAAAAAATAAATCGTTTTAGCCAAAATGCAAAAACATCTCTGTCCGCCGAAAGACTTCTAAATATCCCATTTGTTGATAAATCTGCCATAGGCTATCACCCACATCGACATTTTCGATTTTGGTATCTTGCATGGGATATTCTTTATGTACATGATATAACAATGCCCGCGCCACCCAATCGTGGCTATAATTCAAAATAAAATGTGTGAGCTGAAATGGCGTGCGCTGAAAGACCAACCAACCCCATTCACCATTATCACCGATTATTTTTATCCCCCGTAATTTGCCAATATTGAGCAAGGATGGGGTTTCTTCTATCCATGAAGGGTGATCTGCGCGATTCATCAATAGGTTTGGGATTTCGGCATCATCGATGACCAGGGGGGTGAGGGTATCGAAGGCGAGGTTGGTTTGTGGCGTGCTTGGTGGGCGACGGATGACCAGTAATTCGCGGGTGACGATGAAGCCCAATTTGTCGAATAAACGGCGTGCAGGGTCGTTGCCCACAATCACCTCCAGTTGCACCCGTTTGACACCCTGATGTTGCGCGGCATGAATCAGGCTTTGCATGATGGCTTGCCCCACACGATGTTTACGCCGTTCTGGAATCACGCCTAAGCGCGTGATCCAAGCACGGTTGCCACGTAAGCCCAACATGCCAACCCCACAAGGTAATTGGTCATCCGTCATGGCAACGACCGAGCCAGCCAGCGATATATCATAATATTCGACATATTCTTGTAGGCGTTTGGCATTCATTGGCATGGGGACGATATAATCGACCCGCGCCTGATTATAAATGTCGGCTAATTCAGTATATGAAAATTGACTGGCGGGGATGAGGTGATTGCCTGTGCTGATGAATTCGGCGCGGGCATCTGATGGGGGCTTATCTGACAAAATGCTACCTACACAATCTTTTTTAATAAACGGTTGGGTTTTATTTTACCTCAATTTAGGGTTTGGTGATGAATGCTTCGAGCTGATTGACGAAGGTGCGTGTATTGATGGGTTTGGTGATGACCCCATGACAGCCATAGGCGGTTGCCATACTTTGAGCGGTATCTGGCGGGAAGGCGGTGAAGGCAATGAGCGGGACATTGGCTAATTCGGGTTGTTGTTTGATGAGTGCGATGACCGTTTGACCATCAATATCGGGCAAGCCCAAATCGATTAGCACCAAGTCGGGACGTTGTTCAAACACGGTCGTCAAGCCCGTCTCGCCATCTTCGGCAACAATGACATTATGCGATGCCGCACGGAGCAACTTTGCCACCATGCGACTATTCTCTGGATTATCTTCAATGACAACAATCAGGCTCATACATCTCTCAATTCTGTTTGGATAATTTCGAGCAACTTTTTGCGGTCTAAAGATGCTTTTTCGAGCAAGGCTTTGATATGAACATTGAGCCGTTTTTGTTCCTCTTCAGAGAGTGATTTTGCAGAGACCACCAATACCGGAATATCGCGCAGATTATGGTCGTTTTTGAGCGTATCTAAAATCGAAAAGCCGTCTACATCAGGCAACATCAGGTCGAGGATGATTAGGTCGGGATGATAGGTATAAATGGCTTTTAGCCCCGCCCGTCCTGTTGTCGCCTCGATGATATAATAATCATCAGATGCGGAGGCTAACATGCGTTTGGCGAGGCGCAAATCCATTGGATTATCTTCGATGATGACGATGGTGTGTTGTCCTTTTATTGGTGTTGTGGGGGCTTGATCATCCGATGTCGCAGATGGCGATTGTGATGTTTTTGCCGTGTTATCGACTGGGGTATGCCCCAAGACATTGACCACATGGTCGACCAATTGGCGCGTCTCGAAACCCCCTTTTGTCCATACCGAATCGGAGTAATCATCCAGTATTTTGCGATCTTGGTCGGTCAGATTTTTGGCAGATACCACCACCACGGGGATACTGGCTAAATCGGGGTCTTTTTTCAGGCGTTCTAATAAGCTAAAACCATCCATTTCGGGCATGGTCAAATCACAGACCACCAAGTCGGGTTTGCGGTCGGCGATGACTTTCAACCCTTCTGCGCCGTTCGATGCTTCATAGACCCGATAATTCTTGTGGCTTTGCAATAAGCGCCGAATCAGACGGCGGTCGTTGGCGTTATCATCCACCACGACAACGGTCGTCACCTGTTCTGCCAAATTGCGGAGCGCCGCACCTAATCCTTCTTCTTTGGGGCTGTTGCTGTGGTCGGTGGGGTCTATTTGTAAATCGAGGATATAACGGTCATATTGGTCGCCCAAGATATGACTTTCGGCGGGCATGGTATGACCAGAGCAATTGACGACCACCGTCTCGCCCGCTTTAATCATCCCTTGTGTGAACATTTTATCTAATCCTGCAAAGGCGACCGCCGTAGCGGGTTCGACAGATATGCCGGCCCGCGATGCGAGGTGGCGCATGGCTTGGAACGTATCACCATCTTCAACAGATAGCATCACCCCGCCGTTGCTCTTAGTGGCTTCATACAATAGATGATAGGCATGACCAGGATCGCCTGTAGCGAGGACGTGTATCAATGTTTTGGGAACAACGGGTGTGGCTTTGGGCTGATTGTTCTGGAATGCTTGCACCATCGGCGCACAACCAGCGGCTTGGATGATGCCCAATTTGGGCATTTTATCGATCAACCCCATATCGAATAATTCCTGAAATCCCTTCCATACGCCAATGGGTCCAATGCCACCACTCACGGCTTGGATATACCAATCGGGCGCGAGCCACTTTTTGCTCCCATCAGGATGCCGTTCTAATGCCAATTGTTCGGCGATTTCATAACCGAGTGTCTTCATGCTCTCTTTGCTGGGGATGGTGCGTGCGCCCTTATCCATGACAATATTTTTGCGTTCGGCAAATTGCGCGGCGATTTTTTTCGTCTCGTCATATGTCCCAGAGACCTTGACCACCTCTGCGCCATACAAAGCGGCTTCGCGCATTTTTTCGTTGGGGACGAGGCTGGTGAGGAATAACCACAATTTGATGCCCGCCCGCGCACAATAGGCGGCATACGCCACCGCCGCGTTGCCTGTAGATGCCAAAACACATTCGGTGATGCCTTGCGCTTTCATGGCGGTCACAGACATTGCCGCCTGACGGTCTTTGAACGAATTGGTCGGTTGATGGCGCTCATCTTTGATATAAATGCCCTCATGCCCATAAATCCGTTCATATTGATAGAGGCGCACCAACGGGGTATAACCCTCGCCCAATGAAATTTCGGGATTAGGGATGGTGATAGGCAACAATGCCCCATAGCGCCAGAGCGACCGCACACCACTCATGCCGTTTGCCCATAATGGCTTGATAGCATCATAATCGTAGCGGGCATCTAACCATCCCGATTGACATTTTTCACAGGTTGTCAATGTCATATCGGCGGGCATCTCGTGACTACATTCTAAACAGACAACTTTTGTGAATTGTGGATTATTCAATGTAACCCTCTCATGCGTGATGTTGATAACATATGTCCTGAAAATGATTGATTCACTACCCACATTGCCAGATGTGTCGTTTTTCTTTATTTATGGCGCAAACCATACGTGACCATTTTATCTTTATCTTCAGGTCAATTATTTTTATATAGTGTATGACAGGTGATTGAGAAATCGCTAGATGCGTTGGGCATCTAGCGATCGTCGATGTTCACCGATTAATCAATCAGAGGCACTTTTTTCGCCCTCTTTGATCAATGCCGATTCGTGAATAGGCAAGGTAAACCAGAAGGTCGAGCCACTGCCCAATTCGCTCTCGACAAAAATTTCGCCGTTATGCAATTCCACCAGTTGTTTGGTGATAGTCAAGCCCAAGCCTGTGCCACCAGCGCGACGGGTAGATGACCCATCCACTTGGCTAAACCGCTCAAACACCGTGTGTAATTTGTCTTTGGCAATGCCCACACCCGTATCTTTGACGGCAACCGTGACGGTTTTATCATCCGA
Organism: Phototrophicales bacterium; assembly: GCA_002794515.1. GTDB lineage: Bacteria > Chloroflexota > Anaerolineae > Aggregatilineales > Phototrophicaceae. Next base: position 404 of record PGTJ01000227.1, on the reverse strand, counting down.
TTGATTAAGATGAATCCGCACACTGCCCGCCTCGGTGAATTTGATAGCATTGCTCACCAAATTCCAGATGATTTGTCGCAAACGAATTTGGTCGGCATTCACCAATGGGATATCGGTCTCTTGCACCATTTCGAGGATGACGGGTTTGTCTTTGACCAAAATTTGTGATGTCTGAACAACTTCTTTGACCTGTGCCACCAAATCCAACGGTCTGCGGTCGAGGCGCATTTCGCCCGCTTCGATTTTGGCGAGGTCGAGGATTTCGTTAATCAGCGATAACAGATGTTTCCCGCTATTATGAATGGCTTGGATGTCCTCTTCGGCATCGGGGGTGAGTTCACCATCAACCCCATCCAAAAGCACTTCTGAATAACCGATAATCGAATTGAGCGGTGTACGGAGTT
>PGTJ01000508.1 GCA_002794515.1 Phototrophicales bacterium | reverse complement strand
GTCTAAATATGTGCCTGTTTTATGCCCCGCATACACATCTACTGCCAATTGTACACCTTCATCAACGATAATCGGATTAGGGGGGGCTTCTCCCGCCAATACACCCGTAGATGATTTTAAGCCTTCTTTGCCACGCACATCGACATCACTGCGTTCATACACCCCTTTCGCGCCTGTGAGGTCTATCAACCACTTGGCGAGGTCATGTTTGATGCGGTCTATGCCCAATGTAAGGGCTTGTAAAACCAGATAATCGCCATATCTATCCACAATTAACCCCGCCAAAAAGTCGCTCTCGGCATTGATGAGGCGATAGGCAGTGCTGGTGATATGTTGGCGGGCTTGGATAGCACGCACCATTTTTTGATGCCACCAATCGGGTGTGATGGCTTCATCATCCCATGTCAAGAGGCGAACTTGGATTTGTGAACGGCTATTCCAATAACCCCGCGCCAAAAATTTGCCATTATGAGCGCGGACGGTGACGATTTCACCGCCTTGCGGGTCGCCATTGATGCGGTCAATGGCACCAGAGAAAATCCAAGGATGCCGACGAAAAACAGATTTTTCTCGTCCTTTATGTAACATAATATCGGTCATAGAAAACTGAAGGCTTTCTCGCTCTGTGGCGATACAGTGAAGGTTTGTTCGTTGCGATATGTCACCATGCCTTGCGCCGCGCCTTTAATTTTTTTGACATATTTACAACGGGTCATATCCACCGCCACCTTGCCATCGGTACGGCGGGCGCTGTAATAAGCGGCAATACTGGCTGCTTGTTCGATAACTTCTGGTGGAATTGCCCGCCCATCGAATTTAATCACGACATGCGCCCCTGGCACCTGGCGGGCATGAAGCCAAAAATCTTCGGCACTACCGCGCTTAAAGGTGACAATTTCGTTTTGGCGGCTATTTTTGCCCACCCATATCACAAAACCATCTTGTGTCACAAGGCGCAATGGGGCGCTCTGACCTGCCCCGCCGATGCGTTTGGCACGCTTGCCCTTCACATATCCACTGCTGATGAGAGTCGCGCTCACATCATCAATATCCCCCCAATTGGAGGCTAAATTCAGGTCATTTTCTAATTGAGCGAGCGTGTCGAGGTGTAATTTGGTCTCGGCGACAAGGCGCGGAACATCTTCTAAAGCGCGTTTTGCCTTGTTATATTTGGCGAAATAGGCTTGGGCATTTTCGAGGGGTGTGAGTTGAGGGTCTAGGGCGATATGCAACATCGCACCATCCACATCATATTGCGCTTTGAGTTCGGTTTGTCCCTTTTGAATGGCGAATTGATAAGCGAGGATGAGTTCCCCACTCTGTTTGAGCAATTCGCGTTCTGTGTCATCTTTGAGCGATGATTCCAGCGAATGTAATTTGGCGCGATATTTGCGTTGAGCCTCTTGTATGGCGAGTC
>PGTJ01000790.1 GCA_002794515.1 Phototrophicales bacterium | reverse complement strand
GGCAACATACAAACGACTGGTCTCATCTAACGCCGATTGTGCTGTTTGGAGCAAGCGGCGAATTTGAATCTGACTGCTCATTTGCCCTGTGAGCGCACGATACACCTCGTATTCGGTGGCTTGTAATTCATAGAGTTGATTCGAGGTAATATGAAACAAGGCGATAGGTTGATTGGCGCTAAATAGTGGGAAAATCGCCATAAAGCGAAACCCTTGTGCGCGTATCCATTTCACAGGGGTGGGAACATTGGGATTATGGGGCGATTCATCCAAAATAATTTCGGGATTACGCAGGCGCATGGGCGAATCGGGCGTGATAAAAATAGGATACAATATATCGATTTCATTGACTATACCATGCTCAGACCG
>PGTJ01000166.1 GCA_002794515.1 Phototrophicales bacterium | reverse complement strand
TGGACGCGCAACCTGTTGTTTGGCAACGACCAAGAGCAACGCATGATTGCTGCGATGGGATTCACCAGTTATCTGAATATGCTCATCGAAGAACGCAAAGCACATCCCCAAGACGATTTGCTGACCAACCTCATCCAAGCCGAAGAAGCGGGTGATAAAATGAGCCATATGGAACTCACCAGCATGATATTTTTATTGTTGGTGGCCGGGCATGAGACGACCGTCAACCTCATCGCCAATGGCACACTGGCATTTTTGCGTCATCCAGATCAATGGCAAAAATTACGCCAAAATCCAGCCCTCATCAAAAATGCGGTCGAAGAAATTTTGCGCTACGATGGTCCCGTCGAGACGACCACCACCCGTTGGGCATTTGAAGATGTGACCATCGGCGATGTAACCATCCCCAAAGGTGAGGCGGTATTGGCGGCATTATTAGGCGCAAACCGCGATCCCGCCGTATTTGAAAATCCTGATGTCTTCGATATTGAGCGCGAAAATGCCAACAAGCATATTGGTTTTGGTGCAGGCATCCATTATTGTTTGGGCGCACCGCTCGCCCGCCTCGAAGGGGCGATCGCCCTCGATTTATTGCTACATCGCTTCACCACGCTGGAATTGGCGGTTCATGTCGATGAACTACAATGGAATCCGACCATTTTGTTACATGGCATGTCCGAAATGCCCGTCAAATGGTGAGCGCGTTATCCTTGCATATCTGCCCATGTGCGCCAAAATGAGGCGCTGAATGCCCCGCCGTGACCATCAATGTAAATGGCATGATTTCGGTCTAATAACCTGCGTACCATCGCTACATCGGGCTTGTCTTCTGGTTTGGCGATGTGCGCGGGTGGCGGATAAAAACAATCTGCCATGAACATCAGGTTATCTTCGACCACCGTCACCAATGTCGAGTCATCGGCATGTGCGCCTCCGATATGTTCAATCAATAAGGTCACACCATCCAACGGGAAGAAATCGGCTTTTTTACGGATGACGATAGACGGGAAGACGATCTTAAAATTCGCCCAATCATCACGCATCAAGTCACGCAGGGCGCTGAAGCTGGGCGCAAGGGCGGGTATTTCGTGGATGACGCGCTCTACATGTGCATGACTCCATGGGTTTTTGGCATACTCAATCACCCGAAATTCGCACACCATATGGGCGACAATCGGGACATGATAAATTTGCCCACCAAAAATATGATCCCAGTGATGATGTGTATAGACCACATGGCTGATGGGCGGGGCATTCAGTCGCCCTAATGCCGATATGACCGCTCGCGCATGATGATGACAATTGCCCGCATCGATTAACACGGTTTGCGTAGCGGTGATGACCGCCCCTATCACGGGTTGAAAAGTGTTTTTATCGGGTGGATAAATCCACACATGTTCGCTGATTTTTTTGAATTCTGTCATAAGCAAGCCGTTTGCTGACCTATTTTTATCCCTCTCACTTGCTTGAAAATGTGCAATGGATGATAATTATAAGGTAAAAACAACAATCAACCTATAGCGGAGCAATGAATGGCGACTCCAAGAAACTCCAAAGATGATTTAATTGGCAAAACACTCGGACAGTACGAGATTGTCGAAGAAATCGGGCGCGGTGGCATGGCAACCGTATATAAAGCCCGTCAACGGTCCATGAATCGTATCGTGGCGATAAAAGTGTTGCCACGTCAAATGTTACATGACCCCGGCTTTTATGACCGTTTTGAACGTGAAGTCGATGTGATTTCGCACCTTGAGCATCCACATATTTTGCCAATTTACGATTATGGGCAAGATGATGGCTTGCCGTATATTGCCATGCGTTATTTGGGTGGTGGCAGTTTAGAACAACGCATTCGGCGTGGACAGGTGCGTATTGAAGACATCGAAAAGCCTCTCCGTCAGGTGGCGCAGGCGTTGGATTATGCCCATCAACAAGGGATCATCCATCGTGACCTTAAGCCGGGCAATATCATGTTGGATGAAAATGGCAATGCGTATCTGACCGACTTTGGCATCGCCCGTGTGTTGGGCAGTGACCTCACAGGCAGTATGATTATCGGCACGCCTGCTTATATGTCTCCAGAACAAGCCAATGGCTTGCCAGTTGATGGACGTTCGGATATTTATTCAATGGGGATTGTGTTATTCGAGTGGATGACGGGGCGTGGTCCCTATCAAGCCGAAACACCAATGGCGGTGTTGCTCAAACAAATCCAAGAGCCGATGCCTTCATTGCGCCAAATTCGTCCTGATATTCCACAAGTGATAGATGATGTCATCCAAAAAGCCACCGCCAAACAACCCGAATATCGCTTTAGCTCGGCGGGTGAATTGGCACAAGCCTTTGCCAATGCTGTACATGGGGTGTCATTCCAAATGTCGATGCCCCCGCAAAATTATATTCCTGTTGGGGGTAATGTCACCACACCCATCCCAACACAATTGCCAATGACCAGCAACTCACCTTATCCAGCAATTAATGCGCCATACCAACCATCACCTACGCCGCATCCAACGTATTCGCCACAATATCCAACACATCAAACAGGGCAGGTGCAAAAACGGAATATCGCGCCATTGCTCATCGGCGCGGTGGTGATAATTGCCCTAATCGTGATTGGTGTTGTTGTGGTGTTGACGAGCGCAAATCGTCCCGCACCCCCCGCCAATGTCATCCCAACTGCTTTCCCACGTGCTACGGTGATAGAACAACCGAGTTATTCTATTTCCATGCTCGATGAATTCATCCCACAAGATACCATTCCCTTCAATTTTGTCGATTTATCCACAGGTGGACAGACGATTCACGCATGGCATGACGAAAATAAGACCGTGTTCATCGAACTCACAGTGATGAATAATGCGCTCGGCACGAATCCATTAGCCGATGTAGCGGATGCCCATGCCACAGAAAATTTTGCCAATAAACCCGGCATCCGCTTTTTAGATGAGAGCAGTCCCGCCGAAGATGGCACAATCCGCAAAAGCTATCGTCTATTCAAAGTCGATGACCAAGCGCCAATCGTGGCACCGCGCAATTTAGATATGGCATACCCCGGTCAATTGGATGTGTTTTATATCCCGCGTGGCTCGCAATTGGTCATCATTGAGATGTATACCGCCGACCTCACTGGTAATTTATATGTCAGCCGTCTACAGGCGATTCTCGATTCGTTGCGCGTCAAAGTGAGTGCCTAAATTTATGCATCGTTGGTTGTTGTTCGCCTGTTGTCTGCTGTGTTGTGGGTCATGTACACTCGAAAGTGATGCCCCACAAGATAATCGTAATGGTGGTATTCCGACATGGGAGGTGCGTGGGGCGACATTGACCGCCTGTTCGCCCCGTACCGATTGGCAATTGTATACGGTGGTCAACAACGATAACCTGACCAAAATCGCCAGACGCTTCAATACCACCGTAGCCGAACTCACACAAGCTAATTGCCTCGCTAACCCCAATCGCTTAAATCGCGGACAGGCGTTATATGTCCCGCCACAATTAACCCCCAGCCCATGACGGATTTGTCAATTTGTATATAGGAGTAAATTTCATGACCATCCTCACCGATAAAACATATCTCATCACAGGGGCGAGTGGCAATGTGGGGCGTGCTGTCGCTCATGCCTTTGCCCGCGCAGGCGCAAATTTAGCCTTAGTCGATATGAACATGGATGCACTCCACGCGCTCATCGCCGATTTAGGCGGAGATGTCGCCCGTTTTCGCCCATTTGTTGCCGATTTAGGGGATGCACACGCGATTGATGATTTATTATCCCAAATTGGTATGCTCGATGGATTGGTGCATACTGTTGGCGGATTTGCGATGGGCGACCCTGTTCATGCGGGCAATGTCGATGTATTCGACCGCATGATGACCCTGAATGCGCGTATTGTCTATTTATTGGCGGGTAAAGTTGCCAAACACATGATCGGGCAGGGCGCAAAAGGGAGCATCAGCATCATGCTGGCGCGGTCTGGGGGCAAAGGGGCAAAAAATCAGGCGGCGTATGTCGCCAGCAAAGCCGCCGCCACGCGCATTATGGAGAGCATGGCGCTGGAACTAAAAGAATATGGGATTCGTGTGAATGGTGTCTCGCCGAGTATTATCGATACACCGCAAAATCGGGCTTCTATGCCCAGTGCCGACCCGAATAATTGGGTCAGCCCGGCGCAAATTGCGGATTTGATGGTCTTTTTAGCCACCAATCCCGCCATGACGGGGGCAAATATCGAGATGAGCGCATGGTCATGACGAATGTCATGTAAGCATGTTCGTTATGCACCCGTCTATATGTTATAACGGCATTGATATAAAAGGATAAATCCTGATGGATAAAGTACAAGTTGTTCTGGATAATAATTATCGCACGACCATTTCTGCCCGACATCATCTTTTTCATTCTGATTCGCCCAATGAAGGTGGTGGCGATACCGCCTCTACACCCGAAGAGGTGTTATTGGGCGCGTTGGGGTCGTGTATGGCGATGACCGCCAAAATGTATGCCAATCGCAAAGGATGGGCATTAGAGCGGGTCGAGGTTACGCTGAGCCTGCAACGGTTTAATGGCAAAGAATATGCCAATTATTCGGGTGATGCGCCATTTGTGCATGAAATCACTGAGAACATTCAGTTTTTTGGTGATTTAGATGCTGAACAATTGGCACGGCTCAAAGAAATCTCGCATAAATGCCCTGTGCGTCGTGTGTTGGCGAACCCGGTCTTCTTCGTTGAGCCTGTGTTAGAAGGATAAGTCATCATCGCAGAGGGGTTTGTCCCTCTGCTAATCAGCATTCATTGCTGAATGAGGGGGATTTCAAATCCAAAATGACTCCCTTTTCCCTCAACACTCTTGAAGATCAGCCTGCCACGATGCCGTTCTATCACATTTTTGACCAGATATAAGCCCAAGCCCGTCCCTTCGATATGGCGTGTGGCTTTCGATTTTGCCCGATAAAATGGCTGGAACAAGCTGGCTTGTTTATCTTTGGGGATGCCATAACCGCTATCGATCACCTCAAAATGCACACAATCGTTTTTAACATCCATCCATATATCCACATGCCCTCCTTCGGGTGTATATTTGATAGCATTGCTGATGAGGTTGGCAATTGCCTCGCGCAGTTGGGCGATATCACCCAAAATAAATACTGGTTTGGGCAGGCATTTGAGGTTAAAATCGAGTGATTTGCTCTTGGCTTGGGGTTGGTAGTCGCGGAAAAGTCCTTGTACGATGGGGGCGATTTCGATGGGGGTATATTCGGCATGGTGGGCATTTTGTTCAATGCGTTCTAACGATAAAATGTCTTCGATGATGCGCTTCATGCGCTTGGTGGCATTTCGCAAGTCGTCTAGTCGTTCAGATAGTACACGCTTGTCGATAACGGTGTTTTCATCGGCAAGTTCGAGAGATAGCACATCCAAATGGGTGACAAATACCGCCAATGGTGCGCGCAAATCGTGCGCCGCCATGCGGATCATATCACTTTTCAGTTGCTCTAAACGGTTCACTTTCTCGAATAAATTTTGTATTTCTTGATATTGTCGGGCGCTCTCTTGGATTTGTTGTTCAATGGCTTGCTCTGCCAAACAGCGTGATGTGACATCTTGGATGAGCGCATGGATGTAATCATCTTCATGGTATGGGATAATCTGATATTCAATCCATTTCTTTTCGCCATTTTTGGTGATAATGACGTGGGGCAAAACTTGTTGCGCCAAAAATTCATCTTCAAAATCGTTGTAATGCGGGGTATAGCCATTAGGCACAAAAATATTCAATAAATCATCATAATGTCGCCCGATGATGTCATCTAAGGTGTATCCGATGATCTGCGGTAATGTATCACTGGCATAAATTAAAATGCCATGACGATTAAAGGTGATAATTGCATAGCCTGCAATCCGTAACACTTGTTGGTGAAGTTGGTAGGTGTGTAGTTCATCTTGCAACAGGGGAATTTGTTCTGCATTCATACATCTATCCCATGATATTAATCAAGCAAGTAACAACATTATCC
>PGTJ01000578.1 GCA_002794515.1 Phototrophicales bacterium | reverse complement strand
GTTACGGGCTGGGTTGTATCAGCCATATGAAGAAGCATTGCAATTGGAGCGCGATTTGTTCCCGCCATTATGGTCGGCAGATGCCCATATCCAAGCGGTAGACGCATTTCTCAAACGACGTGGATAAATAAGGATACCATCATGAGTTTTTATAAGACGATCGCTCGTTTTTATGATGCCGAAAATAGCGATAAGACGGATGATATAGACCTGTATTTAGAACTCGCCGAAGAATATGGCGGTCCGATTATTGATATTGGCTGTGGCACAGGGCGAGTGATGTTGCCCCTTGTGCGCGCAGGTTACGAGGTGCATGGCATTGATAACGAAAAAGCCATGCTCAAACGGGCAGAAGGGTATCGGGGACAATTCAATATCAGCGCCGATAAAATGGTACTGCACGAAGGCGATGTGCTGAGCTATCATCTCGATAAAAAATTTCCGTTGGTGCTTGTCCCATACAATGGCATGATGCACTTTCATTCGCAAGAGGCGCAATTGGCGGTACTCAAAAAATTGCGGGCATGGACCGCCGATGACGGCTTGTTGGTCTTGGATTTGCCCAATGCGGGCGAAATTTTCGCCTCGCAAGATACATCTGCCGTCACATTAGAACGCACTTTTCTCGAACCTGAAACGGGTCATATCGTTATGCAACAATCGGTGACATTCTTAGACCGTGTGACGCAACTGCTTCGTGTGACGTGGATTTATGATGAAATCACCGCCGATGGCACGGTCAAACGGACATTTGCCCCGTTGATGCTGTATTATTATTTTTATAATGAGATGCGCTTGCTCCTCTCACAAGCGGGTTTTGAGGTGGAAGGGGTGTATGGTGATGTGGATTATAGCCCCTACGAAGATGGTTGTGAGCGCATGGTGATTTTTGCCAAGCCGATATGATAACCCTCAGTCATTCATGCGGTGTGGATATGAAAGGCGCGAAAAAAAAACGTTTTGTCTTGCCCGTTGGTTTAGCCTTTTTGGGGGGCTTCAAAAGGGGTTTTGAACCTTTCG
>PGTJ01000846.1 GCA_002794515.1 Phototrophicales bacterium | reverse complement strand
ATGTTCGTGCGCGAACTTGAACAAGAATATATCGATACATATGGTGTGTATCCCGATTTTCTATCGAAATTGCAAATTTGTCGAGAAGCACAACTCCGACAACAAGAAGCCCCTATCATCGACCAAATCGCCTATGAATTAGATGCTATCACCAACCTGCTCACGGCAATTCCCAATGGATTCTTTAAGGCATTGGGTGGTGAACAGGTTTATATCTCGGCAGAACGGTGGTTTTGGGCTCCCACACGCACCATCACTGAGATACCCTGTCAGGCAGATGGTGCT
>PGTJ01000601.1 GCA_002794515.1 Phototrophicales bacterium | reverse complement strand
TGTGATTGTGAATGATGTCACAAAAACACCCAACTTTTTGCCCAATCGCTTTTTGCCCAAAACCGCCAGTGAATTGGCAATCCCGATGCTTGTTGCTGGGCAATTGATCGGTGTATTCGATGTACAATCTGAACAATATGATTACTTCAATAGTGAGTCGGTCAGTGTGCAAAAGACGCTGGCATCACAGGTGGCGGTCGCTGTAGAAAATGCCCGTGCGTTCAATCAGGTTCAACATAAGACGAATCAATTGCAGATTGTATCGGAGGTGAGCGCGCAAATCGCCCGCATCCAAGACCCCGAACAACTCATATTTGAAGTCGCCGATAAAATCAGCACGAATTTGAACTTATATCACATTCACATCTACATCCTCGAAGAAGATAACGAAACATTACATTTGGTCGCAGGGACGGGGCAAGCACCGTGTCGGCATGTTGGCACAGGTTATCGATTAAACCTGAACACCGATGACGACCTCATTGTTCGATCTGCCAAAGCTAATCAACCATTGATCGATAACCAAGTGCATTATGAAGCGGCACGCGAATTCAATCCGTTTTTGCCAGATACGCGGTCGCTGTTGGTCATCCCCATCCGTGCTGGTGGTCAACTATTGGGTGTGATGGAAATCCATGCCAATCGTGAATTTGCCTTCACACAAGATGATGTTCAAATCGAGAGCTTGCTGGCAGATCAAATCGGTGTCGCCTTACAAAATGCGCGTTCTTTCACCGAGATTCAACGCGCCAAAGCCGAAAATGATCGGCTATTCAATAGCGCCCTCGACCTCATCGGCACGGCGAATTTTGATGGTTACTTCTTACAACTCAACCCCGCATGGGAGACGACACTCGGCTTTAGTCGTATGGAATTGATGGCAGTGCCATTCATCCAATT
>PGTJ01000384.1 GCA_002794515.1 Phototrophicales bacterium | reverse complement strand
TATTGGCACATGGTGACGACTTGCAACAACCGATCGAATTAGCCAACACATTGCCAATGACCGAAAAAGAATATGCCGTTGCATATTGGGTATATACCCACAAAAAACCCGCAGGGCGTTTTACAGATACCCTGTCGCTTGCCTCTGCACAATATCTCCCTTTGCTCACACCAACACGCATTGTCGGTGTGATTGGCATCCGCACACGGCAAGATGAACGTCTATCGCTTGACCAAGAAGGCTTATTAGAGACCTTCATCAGCCAAATCGCTTTAGTGATTGAACGAGAATTGCTAGACGAAGCCGCCGAACAATCTGCCATGTTGCACGAATCTGAGCGACTCTATACGACCTTGCTCAATTCAATTTCGCATGAACTCCGCACACCCATTGCCACCATCAAAGGCGCATCCACCAGCCTCATGAATCATCTGACCAATGACAATGTACTGGCACGAACACAACTGATTCATGATATAGAAGAATCGGCTGACCGCTTAAATCGCTTGGTCGAAAACCTGTTAGATATGTCGCGCCTCGAAAGCGGACGCTTATCTCTTAAATGGGAATGGTGTGATATACCCGACATCATCGGGGTGGCGCTCAAACAATTAGGCGAATGCCAATCACGCGAGATCATCTTAGATTTACCGACAGACTTACCCCTTATTTATGTCGATTTTGGATTGATGGTACAAATCTTTGTGAATTTATTAGACAATGCTTGTCGTTATACACCAAGCGATAAGCCTATTCGCATTACCGCTCATCAACATCAGAAGCAATTATATATCTCTGTGATAGACGGCGGAAAAGGCATTCCATCCGAATTATTAGAGCGAATTTTTGATAAATTTTATCGCCTACCAGGGACAGTCACCGGTGGCACAGGGTTGGGATTGTCTATCTGTCGTGGATTAGCAGAGGCACATAAAGCAACCCTCACAGCAGAAAACATGCCCAATGGTGGCACAAAATTTACATTGAGTCTCTCTCTTGAACAAACACCACCGCCTGTACAGGAGGTCAAAAATGAGTGATGGCGCACAGATTTTGGTGGTCGATGATGAAATACAAATACGTCGCTTTTTGCGGATTAGCCTAGAAGCACATGGATATCAGGTAGATGAAGTGGCATTAGGGGCAGATGCAATCCGTAAAGTCGCACAATTGCGCCCAGATTTGGTCATTCTTGATATGGAATTACCCGATATGAACGGGTTGCATGTGTTAAAATCGGTGCGCGAATGGTCAAAAGTCCCTGTTATTATTTTATCGGTGCGCGATTCTGACCAAGATAAAATTGTGGCTTTGGATGCAGGCGCAGATGATTATGTCATAAAACCTTTTAGTGTCGATGAATTAATGGCGCGGATCCGTGTAGCACAACGCCATGCGTTGCCACAAGATACAGCACCTATATTCACTTCGGGGCATTTATCAGTAGATTTAGTCGGACGGATCGTTAAAGTAGATGGAAATGTGGTCAAACTCACACCCACCGAATATGCTTTGTTACGATATATGATACAACACGCGGGCAAAGTCCTCACACATCGGCAAATTTTACGCGAGGTCTGGGGACCAGAATATATGAACGAAACCCATTATCTGCGGGTCTATTTTGCCCAATTACGTCAAAAGATAGAAAAAAATCCGGCTATACCACAAATTTTGCTCACAGAATCGGGTGTGGGGTATCGCCTTCATATATGAACTCATCAAAGATATTTCAATCGCTATATCGCCCCCAATCGGGTACAACAACAATTTGACACCGATGGCGTTAATCAGGTATGGTTCACCGACACCACGTTCATCCCAAATGATGAGGGCTGGTTGTATTTGGTGACGGTGTTGGACAATTATTCACGCCAAATTGTGGGCTGGTCAATGGGGTTACATCACGATGCCGAATTAGCAACCCAAGCCTTACACATGGCGATTACCCATCAGCATCCCGCACAGGGATTGATTATTCACTCGGACAGGGGAAGCGAATTTGCCAATCACTTGTTTGCACAGACTTGTGCGGATGCAGGGATAATTCGGAGTATGAGTGCCAAAGGCAAGTGTTATGATAATGCCATGGCAGAGAGTTTCTTCGCCACACTCAAGCTAGAGGCAGTGTGTGGACAGGTATTCCCTCATCGAGCAGAGGCACGGATTGCATTATTTGATTACATTGAAGTGTTTTACAATCGTCAACGACTGCATTCGGACATTGGCTTTGCCACCCCTGCCAGTCGTGTCGTTTAGAAACCCTTACTCCACTAAACTGGGGATAGACCAATCTGACATTTTCAATTAAACTAGGGGAAGTTCATTGCTCCCTTTGCCGAGTATGATATAAAATAGTTATGAGATAATCGTTTTTGAGTTAACATATACTTTAT
>PGTJ01000117.1 GCA_002794515.1 Phototrophicales bacterium | reverse complement strand
GCCAGATCGGGATCATTCCACGCCACACCACGCTCATCTGCCCCACCATCATAATAATTGTTGACCATATAGGTCAGGATGCAATCGGTGAGCGCCACAAAGCCATGTGCTACGCCGATGGGGATGAATAAACCGATATTATCATCCTCGCCCATGTGCAAAGTGGCGGTGTGCATGAATGTCGGTGAGTTTGGGCGCAAATCGGCTAATCCAACACGGATGCGCCCGTGCAAGACATACCAATAATCAATCTGATGAAAGTGATAATGCAAACCACGCAACACCCCTGCTTTGCTCTCTGAGCGATTGGTCTGAATTTTATCCCACGACACAGACGGAAACCATTCGCGCCGAAAGGTCTCCATGAAGCGCCCGCGTTCATCGGCGAAGGCGCGTATCGACACAGTATACATGCCATGAATGTGAGGAAAGGGTTGCGCGGGGGGCATAAAATCGGTCATCAGAAAAATCCTTTTTTGTGGATAAAATCATGTTATAATGCGGTGCATTTTATCATGATAGGCATAAAATCGTGTAGGGGTGCAATCGATAAATAAACCCCACAAAGGACATGTATGACCAGCACACCACGTTATTCATCGTATTTATCACCCAAATGCGAGGCGCGTCCGATTTTTGGAGATGATCATCAGGGGATATTCGCCCTCGAACCGATTCGTGCGGGCGAATTGGTCGCTGTGTTCGGCGGTGAGGTGATGACCTATGACCAGATGATGACCTATCCACCCGAAATTGTGCGCCAGAGCATCCAAGTCGAAGAAGGGTTGTATCTCGTCTCGACTTACCCCAGTCCTGGCGATAAATTCAATCATAGTTGCGACCCCAATGCGTGGATTGAGGGGCATATTGCCATTGTTGCACGGCGCGATATTGCCGTTGGCGAGCATATCTGTTTCGATTATGCGACCTGCGATGGTAGCCCCTATGATGAATTCACCTGCTTGTGTGGCTCTGCCTCATGCAGAGGCAAAATCACGGGTGATGACTGGCGTAAGCCCGAATTGCAAGCCCGCTATAAGGGTCATTTTATGCCCTATCTTCAACGGCGGATAGACGGGCAACGATAAATTACGCATTTTCGAGCTGACGCGCATGGCGAATATCGCGCCAGCTTAACCCGCGTTGGATGAGGAAATAAAATCCAACCAGCGTGACGGGCAACCAGATCACCACATGGATGGTCAAGGCATATGTCAACGCCAAGTTCGATTCCACCCCTGCCCCAATGAGTACCTGCGAGGCAAAAAACTCGAACACCCCTAATTGACCGGGCGAGGCGGGGATTAATCCCGCCAGATTGACCGTGCCGACCACCACCAACATCAAGCCATAATCGGGCGTTAAGCCAAAGGCAACCGCCACCAATAAATAGACACTGGCTTCTAGCATCCAACAGGCATACGATGTAAGGATGGTCATGGCTAAATCGGCAGGTGTGCGTAAGCCTTCTAACCCGCCGATGATGTCTTCGCTCAGTTTATCCACAATCCCCGCGAGGCGTTTGGGAAGCCATGTTTCGATACGATTGGATAGTTGTCGCAACAGATTGGGGCGCATGGCTAGGGCAAAAAATATCACCAACGCGATCAAAAAGAGAGGTGTGGCGAATGTGGCAACGCTTTGGATGACTTCTCCGCCGACATGGGTCAAATTCACGCCGATGAGGATGAAAGTCAACATGACCAGTCCATCAAAGACGCGCTCAATCAAGACGGTTGTCGCGCCTTTGACGAATGGGATGTGATGTTCTTGCCTGAGCAGATAAATGCGTAATGCCTCGCCACTACGAAACGGATACACATTATTGCCCATATAGCCGATACACACCAACGGCATCAGACGTGGTAAGGGGATGGCACGAATCGATTTGAGCAAATAGCCCCAACGCATCGAAATCACCATCACCGCCGAAAAATACCACACTGCACCGATGAGCAATAAGGGAATATTGGCACGCCCCAAATTTTGCAACACCGCTTCGGGGTGCAAATTGCGAAATGCCAACCATAAAAAGAGGATGCTCACAGCGATGCCGATGAAGACAAAGATTTGTTGCCGTCTGGTCATGAAGATATGCCTTATCCGTTATTTGCTAAATTCGCCCAAAACACGCCGTGCGATGACCAAGCGTTGGATTTGGCTTGTGCCTTCGCCGATGCTCATCAGGCGCTGGTCACGATACATGCGCTCTACGGGATACTCACGGCTATAACCATAACTGCCGTGAATTTGAATGGCATCATGACACACCCTTTCGGCGACTTCACTGGCTTTGAGCTTCGCCATCGCCGCCATTTTGGTGTAATCTTTGCCGTTATCGCGCATCCATGCCGCCCGATAGACCAACGTCCGAGCCGCTTCGATTTCGAGGGCGGCATCGGCAATCATCCACTGGATGGCTTGCTTGTTGGCGATCGGCTCGCCGAATGCCTTGCGTTCTTGGGCATACCGCACCATCGCTTCAAATGCACCTTGCGCCAACCCCACACTGAGTGCGCCAATGCTGATGCGCCCCGAATCGAGTGTTTGCATGGTCATGACGAAACCATCACCTTCATTACCCAACAGATTATCGGCGGGGACGGTCACATTTTCAAAACTGAGCATATGCGTTGGCGATCCCTTTAAACCCATCTTCTTTTCGGGCGGGTGAATCGTCAGCCCAGAGCGATTGGTCTCGACCAAAATCATGCTAAATCCGCGTGAACCCGCCTCTTTGTTGGTGCGGAGCAACACACTCATCACAGGGGCATAACTAACATTAGTGATCCACGCCTTTTGCCCGTTGATGACCCATGTATCAGCATCACGCCGAGCAAAGGTCTGTGCGCCATTGAGCAAATCACTCCCTGCCTGTGGTTCTGTGAGCGCCAGCGCACCCAGATGTTCACCATCCATCAAAATGGGCAACCATTTTTCTTTTTGTGCTTTGCTCCCCCATTTAACGATGGGACCACACCCCAAACCGTTATGGGCAGAAATCGATAACCCTGTCGAACCACATACCCGCCCAATTTCTTCAACGGCGATGCTGGCGCTGATGGTATCTAACCCTGCACCACCATATTCTTCTGGAACTTGTAACGAGAGCAAGCCTAAATCGCGCATTTTGCGGATTGCTTCACGGCGCATTTGACCAGTTTCATCCACTTCGGCGGCATATGGTTTGAGTTCGGCTTCACAAAATTCGCGCACCACGCGCTGAAACATGGTCTGTTCAGAATTCAGTTCAAAATCCATTGGTTCTTCATCCTCAAAAAAATAAGTGATTAAGATACTTTTTTCTGGTCTATTGTAATGGATTGTGCAGATGAGAGATACACCCATTTCAGCCTATGCAGGGGGTTCTAGGGGCAAAGTGAAATAGAATTGTCCCCCGCGATTTTTGGGTGTGCTGGGTGTCGCCCAAATTTTGCCATGATGCAATTCGATAAATGTCTTGCAAATGGCAAGCCCTAGCCCAACACCTTCTGCGCCGACATGTTTAGCATGATTGGTGCGATAAAACGGCACAAAAATTTTTTGTACTTCATCCGCCTTGACCCCTACCCCTCCATCGATGACCGAGACCATTAAACAGGGTGTGATAACCCCCTGTGGGGCATGTTTGGGAGCTTGTGCATCATTGGCAAGCAGGCGGACAGTGAGCGTCACATGCGAATTGCTGGGGGCATATTTGATGGCGTTGGTCATCAGATTGCTCACCACTTGGTCAATGCGCCGTTGGTCACATAACACAGAGGGCAAATCGGATGAAGCCAAAATGGTCACAGTCTGTCCCTTTTCTTGGAATTGCAATGCCAAGCGGTCATACACATGATGCAACAATTCGGGGATATTGACCCGTGAGCGCATGAGGATGGTCTCGCCCATACTGGCTTGCGACATATCGAGCAATTCGCGCAACATATCATTCATGCGTTTGGTGCTATCTTGGATGATTTTCAGCTTATCGCGTCCTTCTGTAATCAATTCGTCATCATTATAAGATTGCAATAATTGGCTATAGCCCATGACGGCGGTGAGTGGTGTACGAAATTCATGCGAGACGCGCATCCATAATTCATGCTGAAAGCGCAAAGCATCGCGTTCTTGGGTGACATCATAAAATGTGAAAATACGCCCCACAACCAACCCCGTCCGATAAACGGGCGCAGTATACCATTTGATGGCACGGGCGCTATTTTCTGGCGAAAACAGGGTGATCTCGCCCTCTTCTATCTGATTCGAGCGTTGTGGAATCGATTGCCATGTGTGGATTAATTGATCCCGTGCGGGTGGCTCTGTGCGGAGCATGGGCAGAATATCCCACAAACACAACTCGCGCAAATCGGGTGGTGGCGCTTGTAAAAATTTGACAAATTGTTGATTATAAGCGAATATCCGCGCATCATCGGGTGTGACCAAGACCACCGCCTCTAAGACCGATTCGAGGATGACCGAGCGCCCCTGTGTAACATTATCTAAATAGCGCTTCAGTTCATTGACCACCACACCCAGCGTGAGCAAATCGCTGATGCTTTTATACACCTGCATCTCATAAGCAGGTGGTGGCGCGTTATCATCGCTGGTGAGGAACATCACGCCCAACGGGCGTTGTTCCGATGTGAGGAATAACAAATTTAACGTCTTGACATTGTTCTGATTAACAATGTCGCGTAAGCCTTTGGGGATGTTGGGGTCAGATTTGATGTGGCTGATATCGCTCAATGAGACAACCGCCCCATCTTTCACTTCTGTTTGATAGGGCGTAAAGAATTCAATGGGGATATGCTCCCCCACCGCCACACCATCGCCAAAGCGTTTTGACCAACTGGCGATGATCTGCACGCTCTCGAAACGTCGTTGCTTAATTTCGGATATGCCAGGGCTAAATAAGCCCAAAGCACAATTGGTGATATGCCCATCGAACACGTAATCACGCAGGACACGGATCAGATTATCGGGGGCAGGATTTTTGATGATGGCTTGCGAAGCATTGAATACCGCCTGTGCAAAGACCAATTGCGATACAAATTGATCATTTTGCAAGATTGTTTGGGCATATAAAGCGATATGGCGCAATTCTTGGACATGCCCTTGCGGGTTGATGAGTGCCTGTCGATAAAAAAAGAAAAATATGCCCAAAATATCACCACTATTGGAAAGCAACGGATAAATAATACACCCTTGCAATTCGCAATCGGGGATATTCAATATCGGGGCATACACCGCTTTATCAACATTACGCGATAAATGCCGTTCGATCCACGGGAGCAATTCCGAATAGGTGTGTTCGGTGATATGGGCATTGTTCTGAACTGCCATGAGCCTCATCTGGCGGTTCTCGCGGCTATAGATATATAAACACAGAAAATCAATCTGTGTGATGTTTAATTGGGGGATGAGGGCAAAGACTTGTCGCAAACGGGCATCTGCGGGATCGAGATTTGCCAACACATCCCCTTTATGCGGGTTCAAACGCGCCATTGAATTTTATTTGATTAACCTTCTGACTCTGGTGGGCGGACGGTGAACATATATCCAATCCCACGCTCGGTACGAATGTAATGTGGATGATGCGAATCGGCTTCGAGTTTGCGACGCAAACGGTGCATATGCACCCGCAGTGTATCTTCATAGACATCTTCAGAGGGCCACACACGGGCAATTAACATCCGATTTTCCACCACCCGACCCGCATTGCGTAACAGAACATGTAGTAAAATCGATTCTGTTGGTGTGAGGCTGATTTGTTTGTTATCTAATGTAATGCGATTATGTGCAAAATCTATTTGGAGATGCTCATCTATACGAATAATCGGTTCACTGGCATAATCGAGGCTGGGCATGCGTGCCAACACAACTTGTACCCGTGCTTCTAATTCACGGACATCAAACGGCTTGACGATAAAATCTTCGGCATATTTTTTAAGCCCTTGCACCACCGTGTCGGTATCACTGGTAGAGGTGACAAAGACAATCGGCACATCTGCCATCGATTTTATCTTGCTGGCGAGTTCAAACCCGTGCATACTGGGTAGGCTCAAATCAATCAGCGTGATATGTGGCAACCCGAAATTCCGAATATGCTCTATCGCTTCGGGTCCATCGGTAACAGTGACGACTTCGTAGGAATTTTTGGTGAAGAAATCTACTACGAGTTTATTGATACTTAAATCATCTTCTACAAGGAGAATGCGCGATTTTTTCACTTTCGATCGCCTTTCAGAATATAACGAAATGGATATTGTTGCATAGACTATACTCTATCTGTAAGGTTGTGTCAAATAATTTATAGAAAACCTATGGCAAACATCATACAAATTATCAAAAAACGTAAATTTCGGCGAGTATACAAAATTCAGCGCCAATTCCGCGACCAAATGAGCCTGCTATTTTTGTTGTTATTCCTCTTTTTGGGGGTGATTTTACCCTTGTCGGTGGTGGTTGGCGCGGTGGGAATCAGCTATAGCCAAGCGGTGACGATGTTACCAAATGAGCGCACATTGGTCTCTGTAGACCCCATCTTAGGCGAAACACAATTATACGATTCATCTGAACAAACACTTCTGTTAAGCCTACGCGAATCGAACCTGAACAGCAACGCATGGCTACGTCTGAGTGATATGCCCGAAACGGTGTGGCGTGCTACACTGTTATGGGAAGACCCGACATTTTTGACCACAACGGGCTTTAATCCGTTCAGCCTCATCGAGAATTGGTGGCGTAACCAACTGAATGGTCCGTTAGAAGAAGATAGTTCAATTGCGGGCAGATTAGTCCGCAATATCTTGCTCCCCCCACAAACCAGCGCTATTGAAGGGCGGGCGCTCGAAATGGCGATGATTGCCGAATTGCATCGGCGTTATAGCCCACAAGAAATTCTTGAATGGCATATCAACACCAATTATTACGGCAACGAGGCATATGGCATCGAAGCGGCGGCGCAATTATATTTAGGCAAATCGGCGCGTAACCTATCGTTGGATGAAGTGGCATTGCTGGTCGCCATCGCCACCGCGCCCCAATTCAACCCCATTGATGATGAAACCGCCGCCAGAGGCAGGCAAAGCGATTTATTACGGCGCATGTTGGTGCAAGGCATCATCACCGCATCCGAATTTGAAGCGGTGGCGGGTGTCCAGACCCCAATTCGACGTTCTATCGGACAGACACCGCTCATCGCGCCCGAATTTGTGGTGTATGCACGCAAACAAGCCGAGCGCATCCTGAGCGATATGGGCTTAGACGGCACACGCTTGGTCTCGCGGGGGGGATTAAAAATCATCACCACACTAGATTTAGATTTATATTATCAAGCCGATTGCGCCCTACAAACTCATTTAGCCCGACTGAACAATGCCAATG